>CAYMDR010000114.1:0-4173 GCA_964389195.1 uncultured Candidatus Peribacteria bacterium
TTTTTGCTTTTTGCCTGCCATTTTCACTTCACTTTCATAAAAGCTATCATCCATGCTGAGGACTATTTGTTTGCCGGTGTGATGGCTCATTTCATAATGGGGCAGTTGTCCGCGGAACTCTTTAGTGCGACGTAGGGCGCGTAAAATTTCTTGGCCTGCGCGGACGGTAGTTCTCAGAT
Source organism: uncultured Candidatus Peribacteria bacterium (assembly GCA_964389195.1). Classification (GTDB taxonomy): domain Bacteria; phylum Patescibacteriota; class Gracilibacteria; order UBA1369; family UBA1369; genus CAYMDR01. The sequence continues at coordinate 180 of CAYMDR010000114.1, forward strand.
GGTTGGTACGGGGAACGGCCATGCCATGCGATAAATAATGTAACTGTACTCCCTCTTCACGTAAGATGCGAAAAAGTTTTTGCAGGATTTTTACATTATCATTCACACCCTTTAAGAGCACGGTTTGATTATAAAGTTCAATGCCTTCCGCTTGTAGCCTACGTATGGCAATAATAGCTTCCGCTGTAAGTTCGGAGGGGTGGTTAAAATGGACACCGATTTTTATTTGTTTGCCTTTGGGAAGATCCTTAATGTTTGTGGTTGAATCTGAAAATTTATAGTTTTTCCAAGCTTCCCAACTCTGTTTTTGAAGATCGCCTAACATCTTGGCAAATTCAGGGGTAATCCGATAGGGGTTATGTAAAAGTGTGCGCGTATTAATGCGGATGGTTTTAAGTTGGGGAATAGCTATTAAGGCTTCCAGTTTTTCTTTTAAAAATTGATCCGATAAGATAGAAGGGTCGCCTCCGCTTAGCAGTACTTGGCGCAAGCGTTTTTGTTTGCGAATAAGTTTTAATGCAGCTTCAAACTGTTTTTGTCCGATAATGGTTCCAACTCCGCTACGTAAAGTTCGTTCTTTTTCAAAACAGAAACGGCAAAACGCTTGGCAGGTATTGGAAATACGTAGCACTACAATATCGGGGTATTTTTGTTGAAGCATTCTGTTTTTGCCATCTAAAAAGTCTGCATCTTTTTCCCATACGGTGCTAAAATTAAAGTTATCCGCTGCTTGTTCTGCCACATTTGGTACGTGCTGCAGAGCAATAGGATCGTTAGGATTTTTAAAATCGATAAGCGATATGAGGTAAGGTGTTAGACGCATGGCATCGGGTCCACTTCCGTAGCTGGTGGTGATAATTTTGTGGATACGCTGGATGGTAAGTTTTGGTAAATTTACATACTTAGAAAGTTGCTCGGCCGTTTTTATACTGTTAGCCAGCTGCCATTGCCAGTCTTGCCATTTTTCCATGGGGATAGTGTTTTTTTGCAACATGTCCTATTTATTCAATAAATTAATATTACCGCAATGGAATTTTGTAATGGTTTACAGATTACATTGTGGCAATTTTGCTTTAGTATAACTCTTTTCTGCTTTTTTGAGAAAAGATTCATAAAAACAAACTGTCATTGTTTTGTAAGAAATACTATAAACTACAAATCGAATTTTTGGATATTTTTTTATATTATAAAAATTGAGAACATGGCTGGTTTAGAGGATGTAGTCAATTTAGCAAATCGTAGTGGTGAGGAGAGCAATGATCTTGGTCTACCGTCAGTGTACTTTACTTTAGATGACCAAGCTCAAGCTGAAATTGGTCTTTATCAAATGGTTGCAACTGATGTTTTAGGTGAGGGGAATGCAAGAAAAAAAGAGGAACTAGCCGCCTTTCAGGGTATTAGTAGAGTAATTCTTCCCCATCTTACCGAAGAGGTTAAACATCCTTCACTTAAGGGTAATAATGATAAACTACAGGCAACGTATAAATATCTTGTTGATGCCATCCGTAGGTGGGTTTTATTTACGATCATGTGTGATGATGTTGCTGATACTTTTGAGGGTAATGAAGCTAAGGCCTTTATGGATTTTTCTTATAATGTTTTGGAAAGATATTTTCAGCTTATTTGTGATTCTGATGATTTTAAGAAAGATCCTCAATCAAGAAAAAATAAAACTGAAATTTATGATCGACTCTATAGAGAAGCTTATAATGAAACACCACATAATCCATTTAACTCTAGTGATGGTGACAAAGACCCTGCCGAAAAGTACGGCAAATATTGGAAGTATTTAGGGATGCAGGCTAGTCTGCTTACCAAGATGATGAAAGATTATGCTTATATGCCTAATTGCCAAGATCCTGTTGTACTTACTGAAATGGAAAAACAGTTCAAATTAATGTTAGCAACCTGCCGTTATAGTTTTGATTATCGTCAAAAGATGAAGGAAGGCAAAACTGAGGAGATCTTTGCAGAAACCCCTGATGTTCAGACGCTTATTAGGAAAACTAAGGCGGGTATGTCAACAGGTTTTATGGTAGCAATGGCTGCAACCTTTTTTAATAAGCAAGATAGAGAAAATTTTTTAAAACTTTGCGATCTTATTGATACGCCTGGTCGCATAGCTAATGATTTTCTTATTAAAAATGGTGAACCAAATAGTTTTTTCTTTTTGGCTTTACTTATGATGACTGATGTTGAACGAGCAACTTTTATTACCCAAGTTCAAGCATCGGATGAGGTTCATGTGGCTGTTGGTAGCCAAAAGAGTGCTCCAGCGTGGCATCATAAATGTTTGGAACCGGAGATTACTTCTCAATTAGCTGTGGAATTTGAAACAAGTATTGAAAATATTCGAGCATTAGATCGAGAATATCCATCTTTAGGAATAGGATCATATGTAGCGGGATGTTTTGATTTTGCGGAATTTTATTTAAAAAGTGTCCCCAAAGAAACTATGGCTGCAACAGCTAGGGTATTTACATCCACCACTTCTACTGATGGAGCCGATGTTGGATCTAGCGTAAAAGCAGTTTTAGATAGTATGATGCCTTTTGAAGAAAAATAGGAGTAAATAACTTTTTATATGCAACCAACAGTGTCTGATAATTTTATTGAACTGGACGTTATCGAAAGGATAGTGAAAGCAATAACTACAAGTTCAAAGCTGGATGAGGTGGGGCAAAGTATTGTTGATGCTATGGTTAAACATCTTCATTCGCTGGGAGGAGGGTTGCTTCTGGTTGATCTTGAAAAGAAAATGGCTTTTGCCCATAGTGCATCAAGTACGTATCTTGTGAATCAAACTTTAAAATTTCTTAGAAAATCTTATCGTGAACATATTTATCGTTTTGACGAACCTTCCGATAATTTGATAGTTCGCACCATTAGGGAAAAGAAAATTTTATCAACACATATTTTTTCTGAACTTATTTCTCCAGAAGTTTCCCCTACTGTGGCTTCTAGAATTGAGAGATTGGTTGGAATAAAAAAATCAATTACTTTGCCGGTGATTATGGATAATAAAATTATTGGTGTTTTATTCATCTGTTTTCGGGAGAAAGAGATCACGGCAAAACAAATGAATGCTCTTTTAGTTTTTGCTGATTTAGCAGCTATTGCTATTAATAATGCTCTTAAATTTGAAGAGCTTCAAAACCGTTATAAAGAGTTAAATGATCGCTATGAACTCGAAATGGAGATTACTGCTACTTTAAGTCATGAACTTAAGACGCCAATAACTATTGCTTTTAATAGCTTGGAAAATTTCCATATGGTTTTGGATAAATATGCCCATGTTGAAAAAGATATATTTTCTGAATTTCAGAGCTCGTATACATCAATTGATATGAGTGTTCGTAGAATGGATGATATTTGTAAGTCGATTTTTAATTTGATTGATGCTGAAAATAATACAGGCATTGCTCTTCATAAGCTGGATTTGGAACATCAATTGGAGCAATTGCTTGATAGTCTAAAAAAGAAATTTATAAAGAAAAAAATAAAATTTACTACTACTCTAAAAATCAATAAAGGAACTTTTTATGGAGGTGGTGTTCAGTTAGAGCAGGTTCTTATTATTTTGTTAGATAATGCTTTAAAATATACAGAGGAAGGTGAGGTGAAGCTTAATATTGTCATGGATAAAGAGAAAATCTATGGCGAAGTAGCAGATTCTGGTTTAGGTATTCCTTATGATAAAAGGGAAGATGTTTTTGAGAGGTTTTATCGTTATCGCTCCATTGATAATAGCAATATGGGTAATATTCAAGGGTTAGGTTTGGGACTTTTTATAGCAAAGAAAATTATTTCTAAACTTGGTGGAAAAATTTTCATTATGGATAATGAAAATAAGATAGGTACCAAATTTGTTTTTGAAATTCCTATTTATAGATCTATTAAACAGAGATTTCATCCGAATGATAAAAGCGACCAGTTAATGCTTGGTTAATGTTAAGCGCTATAGCTTAGAACCCTTGGTGCCGGGGGCGGGAAT
>CAYMDR010000115.1:0-2928 GCA_964389195.1 uncultured Candidatus Peribacteria bacterium
ATTCACAAATTTGCTAGGCTCAGTTCCCGGTTCCGGTTTCTCCACAATCCCCTTAATTAAGCCACCGGTTCCCACTTTTAAATACCCTCCCGGAAAATAATTTTTAACTTTTTTCCCAACCATAAAACCATCAATATCGGTTTGTTTAAAAACTGGCAATAAATCTTTATAAAGCTGCCCATCAACAACATCGTTAGCACTCACAATGAGCATAGGGCTATTTTTTACCAGTTTTTCGGCTGCCAGTACAGCTCCTGCCATGCCATCATTAAGGTCTTTTTGTTCCACCACTTTAAAAGCTCCTTTCCTTTTTTTAGCAAGCTGTTGGATCTTTTTAAGATTATGAGCACCACCCACCACAATTATATCTTTCAAACCAACCATCATCAGTTGCTCCAGTTGATGCTCCAAAAGCGGTTTACCTAAAAATTGCAAAAAATTTTTATCCTCGATCGGTTTGAGTCGTTTACTTCTACCCGCAGCCAAAACAACAACTTTCATACAAAAATTTACAATAGCCACATTCTAGCAAACTCTTCCCTCAAAGTCAGCCGCCTTTTTTGACCTCTCGATTTTGACGAAAATTAAAAATATGGTATAATGAAATGATTTATTTCTTAAACTTCATAATTATGAGTCAAGTAACAGTTCCAACTGCCCTTTTCGAAGATGGCGATAAACCATCAAGTAAAAAATCTCCAGAAAGAAGTTCCATGCAACTTGAAAATTGTAGAAACACTGAGGAAATAAAAGCTTATTTTGAGTCAGAAGGCCAGGAAAATGACCCAGATGATCTAGCAAGAGAACTGGTGTGTGGTGATGCCGATGTATCACTTACACTTTCAAATGAAGCTGCTGCTGCGGGGGTAAGAGTTGGTATACAGGCTATAGAAGGTAAATCTGGCAAATTCTTCTCACTACGAAGATTTTTAGATATTGAGGGAGAGGATAAAAGTGGAAAAAAGGGAAAAGAAAAAAGATATGTTGATAAATCCTGGATGGTAAATACAGATAGTAATACCTTTGCAAGGATAGAAGCAATTCATGCCCGTTTAGTAGCAGCAAAAAAACAAATGGATGCTAGATTGCAATCTACGCATCATGATGTTGATCATGTTGTAGGGCAAATATAAGTCTCCGCCTAATAATTAGGCAGATCTTTACGTCACCACTAAATCCAATTTTCCTGCTTCAATACCTGTGCGAATCTCCATCGCTACACGTTCGCCATAGCTAATACTTTCGCCGTATAAATAGCCGGAATAAGGAGTATAACGTGTGCCTGGCGAACCTGGAACACGCATACTCACATCAAAAATAACAAGCTCCTCTCGGCCATCTTCTGCCGAAACAGCACCTTGCAGTGCAAACGGCCCAAGAATACCCGGAGGAACCTCCTGCTGGGTGGCTTTTACAAATTTTTCACCAATCTCAAAAGCCTTTTCAATTAACGATTCCTTAATGGTAACTGCCACATGACCTGTTTCTACCATGCGGGGTTTCATATATTCCAGTACCGCCATTTGCTCATTTGCTGGTAGACGCAGCAAGCCATCCAAGTTCGTTTGGCGACGCATATCGGTTCCCATTAATTCAAGTTCATCATCAATAGGGGAGTAAAAGTAGTTAAAATTAACCGGTGCCCCTACAATAAACTCCTCAATAACAGCCTTATCCAGACCTTCCTGTGTAATTGTTTTAGAAGCTAAAAGTTCCTGGGCTTTTTTATGATAATCCTTTTCATTTGCTGCTAAGAAAAAGGCTCGTTCATAACCACGGGTTGCTTCATTTACTTTAACAATAGCCAATCGATCAATTGCGCTAGAGCCTGCAAAAATTTGAGGAAAACGAATCCCCGCTTTTTTTAGCAAGGTATACTGATTATTCTCAACGTCACGTTCTTCCAATTTAACCATTTCACGCGTGCCAAAAATTGGCACCATAAAATCATTTTCAACTTTATGGAAATCGCAATACACCCAGAAATAGCGGTTATGGATAAAAATCGTATTCAAATCGCGCAACTTCTGCTGAATCTCCGGCAGCACAATATCGGCAAACTTATCCACCGTAATAACCTCATCGACACAGCCTCTTGTGGTATGCCATGCCGCATTTTGATCGGGAATAATATCCAAATCAGGGCGCGTTTTATAATATTTCTCAAAAGTATTAGATCGTCCTTTTTGGCACACAGCCACAGTTTTAAAACCATATTTTTTGGCTCCATGACAAATATCCAAAGCACTATGTCCTCCTAAAACACCAATCGTTATATTTTTAGGATCGTAATTCCGCAAAATTTCTAAGATATGCTGACGTGAAATCATAAAACGTAAATAATTAACCAAGTATAAAATCCAATTGATCGCTTTCAATAGCCTGCTTAATATCACGGGCAATGCGGCGACCTGTACTCATCGGTTCATCATAGCGCAGCCAGGTATAAGGAGATCCATGAATATAAGGATTTGTCCCAGCAACAATTCTGGCGGAAATTTCAAAAACATAAAAATTCAAATCGGGATCCACAATCGCCTCCAAACAAAATGAGCCATATAAGCCCTTTTTTAAAGGTGCACCTGTTTTATAATCTGTTAAAACTCGTGACTCTTCCACCACCCGTTGCCCCATCTTCATCAATTGCGGCAATAAAGATTCTCGTACCACCAAAGGCATATTTCCCGTAATGGTATAACTTGTACGAATCCCGGCATCCATTTGGTCTTTAGAGGCAATTCTACCAATAGAGTCGGCATTAGATTCATAACGTTTATCAAAACTCATAATCTCCAACTCCTTGGTCAGAAGAGAGTAAAAATAATGAGTATAAATCGGAACTCCCACAATATATTCTTGAATAACATACCCTTCCTCTCCCGGATACTCTTTAATACGCTCATAAAATTCTGCCGGAGTATTAGCGAT
>CAYMDR010000115.1:2948-4044 GCA_964389195.1 uncultured Candidatus Peribacteria bacterium
CCCTTGGCTCCATGAAATTTTACAATCACCGGACGGTCAATATCCTCAGGTTTTTTCAAAAGCTTTGGTAAAGTTAAGCCTGCACTTTTCAGCCAAATACGCTCTTTATTACGATCCGATTCCCACTCCAAAATTCCCTTGGTTCCATAATGCATAACCCGTATATCCTGCACTTTTTTCCAGCCAATATAGCTCACAAATGAACCATGCGGAATCATAATCGCTTTTCTTTGCACCAATTGATCCTCAATCGTAAAAAAATCTTTAAATGAGTCCACCAATATAATTTCATCGGCAACTTTATAGCTTTTATAAAAAGCTTCGTCCCCTTTTTGGCAAATACAAATCGTGCGAAAACCTTCATCTTTAGCCCCTTTCAAGATTTGTAGAGCCGTATGGCTCCCCAGTGTCGCAATAGTGTAATCAGAAATTTTACTCATCCTTGCTAAGCAAAAACAAAAATATAATTTCTATTATTCTATGGATAAAGCGCTGGTCTGTCCAGTAAACTTACCGCAAAAAATAGTACAAAATCCAGCTCCCTAATAAAACCCTATATATCGCAAATACATATAGCGTGTGTTTTTTTAAAAAGTGCATCAAAAAAGAGATAGCACCAAGACCCACCACAAAAGAACTACTGATCCCAACCAATAACACATCGGTTCCTGGAAAACTGTATTTCCCTTTCATAACGGCAACAATGCCAAAAAGCGTCGCCCCAAAAATGGCAATCGCTCCAAGTAAAAAAGAAAAACGTGCCGCCTCTTCACGCTTAACCCCTTGGCTTAGGCCGGCACTAATAGTGATACCAGAACGTGAAACCCCCGGAATTAACGCTAAACTTTGAGCTATACCCATTAAAATAGCCTCTTTTAAGCCAATAGTACGATGTTGGGCTTTAGAGAAAAAGTACTCTGCGGCCACAAAAACTCCAGCCACAACAACCATTAAAATCCCAACACTTTGCGGATTGCGAAAATGCTCATCCAGAAAATCACTGAGCGTTACACCTACAACAATCGCCGGAATACTGCTAAGTAATAAATAACCTAACAACTTTTGTGAAGATTTCACCTGCTCTGAAAGCCGATGC
>CAYMDR010000116.1:0-2954 GCA_964389195.1 uncultured Candidatus Peribacteria bacterium
AAGGTTCATCAAACCCATTGCAGGCGAAGTATCGACCACTATGTAGTCATACCGATCCTCTAATCCTGATTTTTTAAATCGCAAGGCCATAAGCTCATCTTGCTTCGGTTTTCCTGCGATTTCTCTTTCTAATGAAGCTAATCTTTTTGATGTAAGAAAAAGATCAACATCACCACCATCGGTTTTTATTTGATGAAAGCCTTCCTTGGGATTTTTACCGTCAATAAGAAAATCAGCAAAATCAGACTTATCTTTTAACCTTAGTTGAAAATAACTTCTAACGGAGCCTTGTGGATCAGCATCAACCAAAAGAACCTTAGCGTCGGGGTTTTTATTTTTAATTCCAGCTGCAATATTCACAGCAGAAGAAGTTTTAGCTACGCCACCTTTAAAAGAAACAATTCCAATTTTTTTACAGCCCATTTAAACCCCAATCTTAGGTTATTTAAATGGTAACTCGATGATTTTTTTAAAGTCTACATATTAGATTTTTTGCCGTATGCGTAGCGTTATTTCAGCTTGCTTTGATAAGAGGTTTTGGAAGTTGCTTAGTTCGCTGATGTACCTTGGAAATATCAACAGAATGTTGAAGATTTAACCAAAACTCAGCACTCATAGAAAAGGCAGCTGCAAACTTAACGGCAAGCTCTGGTGTAATTGCAGTATGGCCATTAATCACGCGATTGATGGTTTTGGTATCAACTTTAATATGAGTAGCGAATGCTTTCTGAGTAAGATTTAACGGGCGTAAAAATTCTTCATTTAACATTTCACCAGGCGTCACTGGGTTTTTAATGATTCTCTTATCCATAAAATTCCTTTTGTTATCTAGTGATAATCAACAACATCTACTTCTGAAGGACCTTGATTAGCAGAAGGCCATTTAAAAATAACCCGCCACTGATCGTTTACTCGAATACTGTGATAACCCAAGAGATCGTCCTTTAAATCTTCCAAATTATTACCAGGAGGCGCTTTTAGATCCGAAACCTTGTGGGCCGCATCTAGAGCAAAGAGTTTCCTTCTTACAATCTTTTGAACATTTGCCCAACCAACACCACGCGGAGTTTTATTGTTTAAAAAGAAGTTCTCTAAGTCTTTATTTGCGAACGACTGGATCATCTAGGCTCCAAATCCATAATACCATAATGTGGGATACAACGCAATGGTGTTGAATTAATTCAGCAAGATCAACGTAATTAAGCAATTTGGTTGGTGAATTTAGTCCAAACACCTATAAAGAGTTCCTTTGGAGACTCCAAGCGTCTTACAAATTTCCATGACCGGAATCGATTTCTCTCGATACAAAGCTCGTGCCTGTTCAATCTTCTGCGGATTCATAGCTTTAGGTCTTCCGCCTTTTCTTCCGCGCTGTGCGGCCGCTTTTAAGCCAGCCAAAGTTCTTTCTCGAATCAATTCCCGCTCAAACTCAGCCAGGGCGCCAAATATATGTAAAAACAACTTCCCACTCGCAGTCTTTGTATCAATGTTCTCTTGCAAAGACCTAAAACCAATCCCACGCTTTTCAAAATCCGCTATAAGCTCAATTAAATGCTTTAGTGATCTAGCCAAGCGATCAAGCTTCCAAACCACCACAGTATCTCCACGGCGTAAATATCCTAGCATCTGATTAAGCCCCATACGCTCAGACTTCGCGCCACTTGCCATATCTGTATAAATATAGCGATCCTCACAACCCGCCTTTTTTAAAGCATCAATCTGTAAATCTAAATTCTGATCCTGAGTGGAAACTCTTCCATATCCTATAAGCACACAATACCCCCATAAACTCCAAAGAGTTTCAAAAAGGTCTAATCATGTCCATTTGTAAAACGAATTCAAACAGAGGTTTTGAGACGAGTTTTTATACGCAAAAACCCCACGTAACATAAACCTTTATGTTACGTGGGGTTCATCTTTTAAAAGTTCCAAAAACGCATGTTTTGGTACCGCTAATAGCTTTTCAATCCACACAACAGTAGACGAACAAAACTACTAATATTTAGTCAGCTGCTCCGCCACCTTGAGTACACAACTGCATAATACCTACTGGAGTCAAATTATCGTTTAATATGGTGGTAACAATTCCCTCTTTGAAGCATGTAATTGGCGCAAAGCTAGTCGCTCCTGAGCAAAGTTTCATAACACCAGCAGGAGTCAACTTAGCAGTGATTTCTCTATCGGCGATTGCAACTTTAAAGCACGCAATCGGAATTGAATTCTGAGCAAAAACAAAAACAGTAAAAAGCATAGAAAAAATAATGATTTTTAAGTTTTTCATACGAGCTTCCCCTTAAGTCTACCACAAGAGCCATCTCTCATTTTCGCCATGTAATTATACGGTTCATTGTAGTTTATATTTACAAATACTTTATTGTTGTCTTTTGAATTACTACCAACGAGTTTAACTATAAAGCACATCCCAGCTACCATGTCGTAATTCATAAAATAATGATCTCTTTGTTGAGAAATATAGACTGTACCTTGCTCTCCCCAAGTTATCGACCCGACAATTCCAACATTAGTTGCACTTTGTGCATATACAGAGAAAACAAACACTCCTATACTTACTAATTTTTTCAACATCATAAATCCTCCACGATTTACGACATGCAAGGCGATGCCACTAGTTTTTGAGTACTTTTTTGTGTTGATTTTGAACGACCATTCACATGATTCATAATTCGCCATTGATATTGATCACATAGGATGTAAATTTTGAGAACACCTATTAGCACTCAAACACGACACGCGATCACCTAAATCAAGTTGGCTTCTCCCCCCATGAGTTCACTAGAGAGTTGCCTAAGGATTTCACTTGTATAGACCTAGAGCGCTCCCCAACTTTTCATTTTCTTACGTTCCTTATACCGCCGTAAAATCAATACATTACTGCCACCACAAAAAACTCAAAAACCTAACTCCCTACCCCCATCATAGCCAATCACCATCTA
>CAYMDR010000116.1:2964-4036 GCA_964389195.1 uncultured Candidatus Peribacteria bacterium
TAGCAAACCTTTTGTACTCGGCTACACTTTCTCTGACGGCCGCCTCACCTCCGGCGCAAACTCTAATCTTGCCTTCAGCGATTCGTTCTCTAGTTTAAGCTGCGCTCTTACGGCTTCCAAGCCTTGGATCTTAGCTTCAAGCGCCTGTTTATTCTGCCGAATTATCTCATCTAAATTACTTTCTTTATCATTTAACCGCTTGTTTTTACTTGCCACCCTATCCGTAGCTAGGTTTTCAATTATCTCATGCACTCGCTCTTCATCAGATCGAGCGAGCCACTCGTAAAACATAGGCCCACCTAAAAATAGCGCCACCAAACAAATCCAGCCAACCTCCATCCGGTCATAAATCACACTCACCTTAGCTTCCTTGCGAAGCCCTTCAAACGGAGCATCCACATACACCCTATAATGCCAGTCATTATACGCCTTATTCAACTCTGGCCAATCCAGCACCACATCTCCTGTTGGCTTTCCTTTTTTATCCACCACCCAAGAGCGAGTAATATCTTTAAAAAACACTAATCCTACAATTAACAGCATTACCGCATACGTCATCACCAAAGCCTTATACCGCGACAAACTCCCTACTTCATTTTCGGGAGCTCCAGCCATTCGCAAAACCGCGCCCACAACTAGCGACACCACTACAAACGGAAGGAAATAAAATATTAAAAATGGCAAAAACAAATACCCTACGTAAATCACAAACGAGAGCACTAGGCCGCTGACCACCACAAACAATAAAAAATTCTCAGCATGATCATTTCCGCTACCAGAACTCATCTCACCACCCCTTTCTAAACCTTTTCAGGTATTCCGCGCGGCCATAACTTTGATAAAAAATGAGAATACGACTCAACCAAAAAGCCATTTGCACTTCCTGCGACTTCCTTTAAATCTCCATAAACCCGGTCCGTATAACCAACCCATATCACCCGGTGGATGAGCGGCTTTGATCCAAGCATCACCGATCTAAAGCCTAAAAGTTTTTCTTCATATCGGCTTTTTTTTCTAGGCGTGGTTTCTATTTCAAAAGCCACGCGCTCACCTTTTGATGTAATAAAAATAC
>CAYMDR010000117.1:0-2901 GCA_964389195.1 uncultured Candidatus Peribacteria bacterium
TATATAGCTTTGCGTAGAATTTGGGAATTAGCTGGTATTATTATTGATGATAAAATATCGAAGGTCGAAATCGGCAATCAACCATCCAGAGACGCAATAAACGAACCTTCGCCATCAGATGACAACAATTTATAAAAAGGAAGTGGAAATGGCCAGTTGGAACGTAAAAGAAGTAAAAGGCGGTAATTTAATTGTCCTAGCTTCGAATTGGCGATGGAAAGGTGTAGTTGGAAACGAAGTGATAGTTAACGGGTATGATTTATATCTTGAGGGAAAACCTGCTCAATTTGTAGAAATCCTTGCTAAACTTCGTTTAGAAGAATTATTGCTAAACAAGGAAATATCGTTAGTAAACGTTACTCACTTGGATGAAGTAAACAAGCGGATTTCATGTACGGTACTACTAAACGGAGTAAACGTGGCTGACTATTTTTTTGATTTTAAGAAACCCCAATAAGCGCAAACACCTTAAGCAGCCTTCTTCTTTTTCTTACCGGGAGTAGCAGGGGTATTCAGAGCAGCATCCATCATTTCGTCAAATGAGGCATTAACGACAAACTTCTGATTGAAGTCGGGTAGGGTTGACTTCCGCTTTTTAGCTTTTGCCCTTGATTTATTCATACATTGCAAATATAACCAAATGAGAAATACATTTATGCACGTATTAACTCTTTATACGGTAGTGTTTGGCCAATATTGTCAAAAACAGTCTCAAACCTTTCACTATTAGTAAGCTGCCGTGTGTTAAATTTAAACGTAAACTCGTCCAGATATTTAGGCAAATGCCTCCGGCTTACCTGGTAGTAAACCCCGGTAATGCTCCGTTTAAAATGTGACCATACATTTTCAACCGCATTTGTAGACATGCCTGAGTTGGATTTGTACTTTCCCAAATTGTGATGTACAACATGGTGGTCGTATAACAACTGCGCGTCATTGTAGGCGTGCCATTCATCAGTAATAAGTGTTGCTCCTGGCTCAACGTGCTGTCTGACTAAAGGCATAATTTGTTTGCTGGAGGTATTCACTACCCGGAAGGTGCGCAAATGCCCCGTTTCATCTAATAGACCCAATACCGGTGTTTTGTCTTTAAAGCTACGACCTTGCGATTTTTTTACCTTTTTATCAAAGTGGCGGTTTTTGTTCTTGCCGCCACAAAAGCTTTCATCCGCCATAATAACACCTTTCATAGGTTGCTTGTGTTTTTGTTCCATTACCTTTCTAAGCCGGTGCAGCATATACCAGCTAGACTTTTGAGTAATGCCAAGCTTATTGGCCATATCCCACGAACTTATCCCACGCTTTGATGAAGAAAAGAGATACATAGCCGCGAACCAGTAGCGAAGCTTGATATTGGAATGCTCGAAGATGGTACCATTCCGAACGCTAAATTTTTTACCGCATTCCTTACGGTTTCCGCAGCGTAGACCCCGGTTAGTGCGATAAACCCTATCGCTTTTGCAATGAGGACAACAGGGTTTATTTTTCCAACGTCGCTGTATTATGTATTCCTCGCAAGTTTTGTCGTCTTTAAAATAATCAAGAACCTGAAGGTAGTTTTTGAACTGGCTAACATTAACCATGTGAATTGATTAGAGCCGAAAGATACTCATACTACTACGCAGTGAATTTGCGCAGGCGGTATTAATTTTATATTTAAATACAATGTTGCGCCCACATTCTATATTATTGCCATTTTTTTATATTTACTGCAAATAAGTGCCATATGGACGAAGGGATAGATTACACGTTTACGCTTGGAATGGAGCTTGGCGGAATTATTTTTGTTTTTTAAACCCATATTGTAATCGGCGCGTCTCCCTCTGGAATACGCTCGTAACAGCCAACCGGCTTGTGGCTTAAAATCCTATTATCCGAAGTCCAGCGAATAATTATTTTATAGTAAATTGCCTTATACAAAAGTTATTCGTATGTTTGGCTTTTAAACAAGGAACATGCGAAAGGCGAGGCCTAATATTAAAAAAGCAACAGCAATAAAAATAGTGCAAACGTTAACCATTGGAGGGGTGGAGGTAGATAAGGAGGTCCAAACCTACGCGCCTTACTCCGGCGGGTTTGATATGGAGGACATCGCCTTAATTTTGTATAGCCTGGACCATGGGCATGGAGCAACATATGCCGTTGACCGTTTACCAGAGCTGGCTCAATATGCAAAGCCTATTACCACAGATGAAGAATTTCTCAAGCAAATGTTTGAAAAATACTGGGCCAACATTAAATCGGAGATTAACGAAAGGCACAGGGAGCTGCTAAGCTTACCAGCAGAAACGAAGGAAAAAAAGGTTGCTGAAATGAAAAAATTCGCCCTCTTATTGCGATACCCTATTTACCTGAACAACAAAATACGGCACATAGTATACTCAACCCACAAAAACTGTAGTAAAGAAATCATACAAGCGCATTCGTATTGGCTATTAAAATATGAAATGCGCAAGGGGGGGATTTCTGAAATGGAGTCTGATTTCAAAAAAACACCGGGCTATATCCGCGATATGGTTGATAGTTTTGTCGCTAATGCCATAACGCCCACCGAAACGCCCACCGATTCTAAAATAAAAGTGAAAACCAGCCTTTTCCAAAGGGCATCCAAACAAGAGGCAGCCGCCTATGTTGATATTATCAAGGTAAAAAAGGTTTACGCAAAAATCAAAGGCAAGTACCAATATCTGTATGGAAGGTCTTCTGAGACCTCGGCATTTAGCTTATCCGAGGTTGGTTGGCTTGCTAAGTGGATGGAGTTTGGCCGAAACACATCTGCCAATAAAATATATAGCGTACTATGCGGATTAGAGGGGCGCCTCGGAAAAGGTGGTGCCCGTGACGTATATGCCAAGTATTATCTCAACTTTGAAAAGACGCAAAACACTCAATTTAGAATAG
>CAYMDR010000117.1:2911-3648 GCA_964389195.1 uncultured Candidatus Peribacteria bacterium
TAAGTCAAAAACAACTTCGCGCTGGTAAGTTGTCTATGTATAAAAAGCCAGGAGAGCGCCTACAATTCCTTATCCATGATTCGCTATATGCTTACTACAATATATACTCAACTCCGCTTAGGTACGCTTTAGTATACCATTATATAAAAAACATAGTCGGCGGAATAGAGCGGCTTAAGGATTTTGAAAAAAGCGTTGATAGCACCCCGGAAAACATAAAACAAATAGTTGATTCTTGTTTTAAAAAGAGAAAAAAGGATGGAAAGTAAAAAAGAGGTTAAGCTGGGGCAAGAGGTTTGTTTTGTTGAGCGGACTCATAGGGGCGCATTGGAGCCCATAATGTTGCCAGTTGCGGGGGTTGGCACTGCGTACTTCTATTTGATGGTTGGTGCAAAGCGAACAGCCTTTCATAAGCAGACCTGGATAGAGATTTCCGAGAGCAATTACAAATCGAGATGTTACTCGAGTATTCAGGAGTATAATGATGGTGTTGAGCATGAGAAGCTGCGTGAGCAAATACGTAAAAAGTTTTCCGGCTGGGCAGCAGGGGCCGACTTAACCTTAGCGCAACTTCGCCGGATAAGCGAAATTATTAACGAAAAATAAAAAAACAGGCCATGGAAAAAAATAAGGGGATTGCCAATGTGGCAAAAAAGATATTGGGCTTTTTTTATAAGGCAAAAGTGGGCGTATTCTTTAATGCCAAGGACGCAAAAAAGAAAGAGGTCCCAAGCCGA
>CAYMDR010000117.1:3658-4026 GCA_964389195.1 uncultured Candidatus Peribacteria bacterium
AGCAAATAAAGGAGTTTATTGAGGTTTATGCAGAAGAGCTCAGGGACAAGCTAAACCAAAATGGCGTAAACCCTGTGCTGGCCGACTCTGATTCTTTGAGTAAGGTGTCTGACAGTACTGTCAGTAAGCTATATGACTGGCTTTCTTACTCCACCAGTAATGGTAATCTTGTTTCCTCTTGGAACGGTCCGGATAGCAAACAAAAAGATGAAAGAATTGCTAAGAAGCCGGTAGAGGTTCGTCAGGAATTAGAGTCTCCGAATACCCCAATATCGCTTGAAAATATTGATGAAAAGATACAATCTCTTAAGGACAAAACCAGGTTTATTAATCAGTATTACTCCAGTCAGGAGATTTTGTCTTTAATT
>CAYMDR010000118.1:0-3979 GCA_964389195.1 uncultured Candidatus Peribacteria bacterium
TGACCAAAATGTTTTGCAAATTATGTATGATTTTGCACCCTCTACAGATTATACGGTTCATTTAAAGGGCGGTTTTGAAGATAAATATGGGCAGAATTATAAAGATGATTTTAGTTTTAGTTTTAAGACCGCTGCTCTGCCACCTATGTTAACGTTAATGAATAGGTCAGATCTTAGTATTTTGGATAGTAATAAGCCAAGAATTTATTATCTGCGTACCACTAACTTAGATGATGCTAAACTTAAATTTAGAAAAATTGCCCAGGCTGAATTTGAGAATACTGATGGGTACGGCTATGTGAATGAAAATATTAATTCATTGCCTGGCCCCTTTGTTACTCGTGATAAAAAGATCCAATCCGACTTTAATAAGGAGGTCTTTACGACTTTAGATTTGGAAAAGGAGATGGGACAAAAGTTAGAGCCGGGTATTTATTATTTGGAAGTTTCTAGCCCTCAATTTATTGATCCTTATAGCAAAAAACCTGTGATACAACGTCAGGTTTTTGTTGTAAGTTCAAGCAGTTTAGCGGTTAAAAGATCTAAGGATGATATATTGGTATGGGCAACATCTTTAAAAGACGGTAGCCCGGTAGAAGGGATGAAAGTCACGCTAAAAAAACTGGATAAAGTGTTGGAAGCTACCACGGATAAAGACGGCTTGGCGGTGATCCATCTTGCTGATGACTCGAGTAAAAATGGCGAGTGGTACTATGATGATAGTGACTACACTGTTTTAGGAATAAAAGATGGTGATTTTACTCTGGTGAATTCCAGCTGGATGGAGGGTATCGCGCCTTGGGATTTTAGTATTAGCTATTCGCCACAGAGCTATGATTATTTTGTTTACACTTATACCGATCGGCCGATTTATAGACCTGGGCATGATGTGTATTTTAAAGGGCTTGTTCGTAAAGATTTAGAAGGTGTTTATAAACTTCCAACAGCTGCGAAAGCACATGTTATTGTTTATGATAGCCAAGGCCAAACGGTTTATGAAAAAGATTTAAAACTCAATAAAAATGGTACTTTTAAAGACCAGTTGAAGCTTGGTATGAATGTGCGCAGCGGAACATATCAAATGCAGACAAGCATTATTGCTACAAATCCTGATGGTACTGATCTTAAAGAGCAACCGCCTTATAATATAAATACGTATTATACGAGCTTCCGTGTAGCGGAATACCGAAAGCCTGACTATTCGTTGGAGGTAAGCGCCAATAAATTGGCTTACGTAAATGGTGACGAGGCTACATTAAAAGTAAAAGGGGCTTTCTTTTTTGGAGCCCCATTAAGTGAGCGTGAGGTAACTTGGACGGTGACCAGCCAAGATTACTTTTTCTTTTTAAATCCTGAAAGTGCCAGTCCTTATAAGAATGCTTGGTATAGCTTCTCGGACGAGGGCTATAGCTGTTTCTGGGGCTGTACAGGCCAGAGCACAGTTGTCTCAACCGGCAAAGCTAAACTTGATGCCAATGGTGAATACACCATCAGCTTACCTCTTGATATTAGTAGCAAAAAAGTGAGTCAATTCTATACGGTAGAAGTCACAGCTTTTGATCAAAACAATAATCAAAATGTTTCCAATAGAGTTACCGTTCCGGTACAAGCTGGTGAATTTTATGTAGGCATTTTGAACAGTGATTATGTTGTTTCAAAAGGCGATCCAATCAAGTTTGATGTGATTAGCGTGGATGCGGATGGCCAGCCCGTTGCAGGAAAAGCGGTTGAAGTATCTTTATTTAAACGTTCTTGGAATACCCTTAAGAAGAAGAATGTCGATAGTGATTTTTATTATGAAAATAATTTTGAAGATATTTTGGTGGAAAATAAAACGGTGATTACGGATAACAAGGGTTATGCCCAGGCTATTTTTACGGCCAAAGATGGAGGCAACTTTAAGGCTTTAGCTCAAGCTATAGATGGTAAAGGCAATAAGATCACTGCTTCTACAACGGTGTATGTTTCATCAAATGAATTTATAAACTGGGGACGAGAAAATAATGATCGCATTGAACTTATTCCCGATAAACAGGAGTATAAACCCGGTGATATTGCTCACATTTTAGTAAAATCGCCTTATCAAAATGTATGGGCTTTGGTTACCCAAGAGCGCGAACGTGTTTTGGAAAAAGAGGTTGTTAAAATTACCTCTAATTCGCAAACATTAGATATACCTATTACAAAGGATGCTATTCCCAATATTTTTGTTTCAGTACTTTTAGTAAAAGGAGACACCTTTGATGCTGGCTTAAAAGAACCACCCGCTGGTGAGAATGATGAACGATCTGTAGCCGGCTTTAAAATGGGTTATACAACTTTGCATGTTGATACTGAATCTAAAAAACTTGATATTAACATCACGTCTGATAAAACAACTTATAAGCCCGGTGAGGAGGTTACTTTAAAGATTAAAACAAGCGATTATAAAGGGCAGGCAAAGGGAGCTGAGGTTTCTGTGGCTGTGGTTGATAAGAGTGTTTTATCCCTTGTAGAGAATGTTACGGCCGATTTATTAAACGCTTTTTATCGTCAGCGCTTTTTGGGAGTTGTTACAGGACATACTTTGACCAAAGCTCTTTCACGCGTGAATGTTCAGGTGGAAGCCGGCTTAAAAGGCGGCGGTGGTGGTGATGAACCCCAAAAGCGTGGTACTTTTAAAGATACCGCTTATTGGGAGGCTACGGTAAATACTGATACACAGGGGATGGGAGAGGTGACCTTTAAACTTCCTGATAACTTAACAACGTGGCAAGTATTAGCTATTGGTATTACGCCTGACACCTTGGTGGGTAGTCAGAAGGCAGAATTTGTTGTTACCAAAGATGTTTTATTGCGTCCGGTTCTGCCAAGATTTTTGATCCTTGGAGATACGATGAAAGTTGGTGCTGTTGTCCATAATTATTTACCGCAGGAAAAGAAATTTAGTGTAAACTTAGAAGCTACAGGTATCGAGGGAGCTATAAAGGCTCAGACTATAAGCTTAAAATCTGGCGAAGAGAAAAAAGTGGATTGGAATATAGAGGTATCAAATAAAGAGGAGGCCGTTTTTAACTTCTCGGTACAAGCGGTGGATGATAGTAGTTTAGGAGATGCATTGACACTTCATCTGCCTATTCATCCTTATAGTTTTCCTGAAGTGGTAGCAACTTCGGAAGTGGTAACCGATAATATTAAACACGTAGAAACGGTGTGGTTGCCTTTGGGAATTGATAAGAATTTTGGGGAGTTGACTCTAACCGTAGCCCCAACTTTTGCTGCTTCTATTAACCAAGGTCTTGAATATTTAATGCAATTCCCTTATGGCTGCGTAGAGCAAACTACTAGTTCTTTATTGCCAAATGTGGTGATTAAACAGGTGCTTAATCTTCCTGCCTTAAAAAATAGCTTAGTCGATGAAAAGCAACTACAAAAAAATGTTGAAGCTGGGCTGCAGGCTTTATACAAATATCAACAGCCGAATGGAGGATGGGGTGTATGGCAAACTAGTGGAGCTACTCCTTACCTAACTTCTTATGTTTTGTATGCCCTTCATGAGAGCAAAAAAGCTGGGTACACCGTGGATGAAACGGTGATACAAAATGGCCTGATGTTTGTGCATAATTATATAAATAATCATTCTCTTGCTCCAAAGCCACTTATTCCGGGTCTTTTTGCCCCTGACCAAAGATATGAACTGAATGTAAGGTCTTATGCCTTGTATGTTTTAGCCGAAATGGGCACTGGCGACTTGGGCTTGAGTAATAGTCTTTATGATTACCGTGATGAATTGAATCTCTTTGCCAAAGCTTACCTGGTGATGACGTTTGATGATCTTAAAAAACAAGGCGGCTTAGATGAAGCTGTAAATGCCGACTTAACCGCTAAAATTGAGATCTTAACCAACAGCATTTTGAACCAGGCAAAAGAAACTCCTCGTGGTGTTCATTTTGAGGAGGCTTACCCTGAATACCGTTTATTTGATACAAATATTCGTACT
>CAYMDR010000119.1:0-3977 GCA_964389195.1 uncultured Candidatus Peribacteria bacterium
TTTAAGGATAGTAAGATTTTATACGAGGCTTTGCATGAGATAAAATCTTCAAAAGATGACTGCTATGAGCTAACTTTGGATTATCTTGTGCGTTCCATTTTGCGCTTAAAAATGGTCCCTTATGAGGGAGATTGGTTCCCCATTAAGTATCCGTGGCATATTTTAGATGTTATGGATTTCTTTTT
This sequence comes from uncultured Candidatus Peribacteria bacterium, assembly GCA_964389195.1. Lineage (GTDB taxonomy): Bacteria > Patescibacteriota > Gracilibacteria > UBA1369 > UBA1369 > CAYMDR01. The sequence goes on from CAYMDR010000119.1 coordinate 186, forward strand.
AAGATCAGTGCAGACGCTCTCTCCAAAAAGATTAAAAGCTATGCAGATAGAGATTGCGCCTACGGCTGTTATTCGTGGCCAGGTTTTTTTGGAAGAGGGTGTGAAAATTTTTGATAATGCGATTATTGTTGGGCCTGCCTATATTGGTAAAAATACGGTTATTGCTATGAATGCGATGGTGCGTGGTTCGCATATTGGAGCCAGTTGTGTCATCGGTTCAAGCTCAGAAATAACCAGGAGCTATATTGGCGACAAAGTGTGGACGCACACTAATTATATTGGGGATAGTATCATTGGCGATAATTGTGCTTTTGGTGCCGGTACTATTACCGGAAATTTGCGCCTAGATGAGCGTAATGTAAAAGTTACCATTAAGGATGAAAAACTTGATTCTGGCAGGACAAAACTGGGCATTATTACCGGCGAAAATGTACGCTGTGGCATTAATACTAGCTTTATGCCCGGTGTTAAAGTTGGTAATAATTGCTTTATTGGAGCGGGTATTGTGGTGGCAGAAGATATAGGGGATAATATGTTCGTTTATGGTAAAACTGTGTTAACTATGAAAAAAAACAGTTCCTCTTTTAATGCTAAGGGAAGAGAGGAGTTGAAGAAAAAATTGGGTTCATAACATCTATAAATATGAAACTTTCGGTTATTATTGTGAATTATAATCATAAATACTGGCCTAAACTGGCGGTTGAGGCTTTGGAAAAGAGTAAAACTACTTTCCCATTTGAGATTATCGTAGTTGATAATAATTCCTGGGATGAGATCAGTAAAACCTTTTTAGAGAATGCCCATGCCGCTAAACGTATTACGCTTATTAAATCGCCAACAAATGTTGGTTTTGGTAGAGGCAATAATCTTGGTGCCAAAATTGCCAAGGGCGAATATCTTTTTTTCCATAATCCCGATGTTACGGCGAACGAGCATAGTCTGCAAAAAATGGTGGATTATTTTGATAAACATCCCGAAATTGGCATTTTGGGACCTAAACTTATGTATGCCAACGGTCAAGCGCAAGAGTCGTGTAGAAGAAATATGAAGTTTTTTGATCTGATTTTGAAAAGAACATTTTTGGGTAAACTTCCTTTTTTCCGCAAGCGTGTAAAGAAGTACCTTATGAACGATTTTGATCATACCCAAATTCAAGATGTTGATCTCATTACCGGTGCCGCCATTATGATGCGACGAGCTCTTTTTGAAAAAATCGGCGGCTTTGATAAGCGTTATTTTTTATTTATGGAGGATTTTGATCTTTGTCGTATGGTTCACGATGCAGGTTATAAAGTTGTTTATTATCCAGATACCGAGTTAAACCATTACCACAAGCGCTTAAGTCAGGGTTCTATTTTTATGCTTTTGGGTAAAAAAGTTTTTTGGTTACATCTTTCTAGTGCGCTTAAATACTTTTGGAAATGGCGAGGTCGTTGATTTTTTTTGATTCTTTTTTATGCTGACACAATTTTTAAAATATCTTTTACCGTTTCGTTTTAAGATTTTTCTTAAAAATTTTTATTATACCTTGCAGGACTTCGTTGATTTGCTGCGTAAAAAAAGGGATAAACGCTATCCACCCAAACGTTTAAATTTTGTGGGATCAGCGGAATTTAAAGCGATCGGTGATGAATTTTTGGAACATTTTAAAAATGTTGGTGCACTTAAACCGGATGAAGCAATTTTAGATATAGGCTGTGGCGTTGGTAGAATGGCAATTCCGCTCACTCACTATGTACGCGGTGGATCGTATGTGGGTTTTGATATTGTGAAAAAAGGGATTGCCTGGTGCACTAATAATATCTCACCGGAATACCCCAATTTTCGTTTTGTGCATGCCAATATTAAAAACAAATTTTATAATCGAGGAGGCAATATAACAGCAGAAAATTATGTTTTTCCAGCTAAAAATGGCGTGTTTGATTTTTGTTTTGCCACCTCCGTTTTTACGCATATGCTTCCTGATGAGGTTGTGCACTACGTAGAGGAGTCCGCACGCGTTTTAAAGCCGGGAGCGCGCGCTTTTTTTACTTTCTTTTTGTTGCCTGAACTCCCCAACGGAGAGACAAGTTTTATCACGCCACAGGTAAAATTTTTATATCGCTATCAGGATATTGCTTATTACTCCCATAAAAACTGTCCCGAAGCCGAAATTGGATACCCTCAAGCCTGGGTGGAAAAACTGTTGCACGACAACGGTTTTAAGATGATCCAAATTTACCCAGGCACGTGGAAATATGAAGGTGGTTTATCCTACCAAGATATTTTAGTGGCGGAGAGAATTATATAAATTTACCTTATGCTTGCAATTTTACCGGATCGGTTTTGGCTATGGATTAATGCAAAAGCTAAAGTTTTGCCTCATCCTTTTAATGAGGCACAGGATGGCGCGATGAATCTGAACTATTCGCCATGGGAGTATAAATATGCGGAGAGTAAGCATGGATGGCTTAGCTATGAGCCTTTTGTGGGTGATTTAAAGGCATTCGTGAAGGATAAAGCGATTGCGGATTTGGCCTGTGGTGGTGGTGGGAAGAGTATTTATCTGGTGCACCTTGGCGCTAAAGCTTTGAAAGGTTGCGATTTTAGTGCGAATTTTATTGAGCAGGCTAAGGCGTTTGCCCAAGAAAAGGGTGTTGCGGAAAAGTGTGAATTTATTGTTGCTGATGGAGAAAATACTCCTTATCAAAATGAGGAGTTCGATATCGTTTTGCTGTCTTCGGTGATGGAGCATACGCCCTCGCCGCGTGCGATGTTGCAAGAGGTGCTGCGTATTTTAAAACCCGGAGGTACGATTTTATTTAACACGGAGGGCTATTATCATTGGCTTGGGCATCACCTTTGGGACACTTTGCCGATTCCGTGGCTGCATCTTTTTACTTCAGAAAAACAGCGCATTCGTTTGTATCGTAAAGCCACCAAAAAATTTAAAGATCATGAAGCGCGTGTGAATTTTAGGGTTTCGAAAAATGCTAAAGGGGTTGAGGAGATCGGCTATTTAAACCATCTTACACTGCGTCATCTGGAAAAATTATTACACAAACTTGAACACGCCAAAAAGATCGAAATTGTTACTTATCGCGTAAATAGTTTCAGAAATAAACTCTTCAAATTCCTGGGGAAACTTCCCATCTTACGAGAAATTTTCCACGAAAGTGTGGTTGGAGTGCTGCGAAAAGTTTAAGCTATTTTACCTTGGGCAAAGCCACGAATTACTTCCGGATACCATTCTTTTTCTAAGGCCTGGACTTTGGCTTTAAGCGTTTCAGCCGTATCACTAGGATCAACAGTGACTTTTTTTTGTAAGATGATTTCGCCGGTATCGACGCCTTCATCGACAAAATGAATGGTAAAGCCTGTTTCTTTTTCGCCGGCTTTTAGCACTGCTTCGTGGACATTGGCACCATAAAAGCCAGCCCCGCTAAACTTTGGCATGAGCGAAGGATGAACATTAATAATACGACGCGGGAAAGCTCGTATAAATATCGGCGTGAGGATACGCATGTAGCCAATAAGTACTACTAAATCTACTTGGTGTTCTTGTAATATTTTTACTAGTTCTTCATCGTACTCTTCTTTGGTTTTGCCTTTGGGGTCAATGAAAATTGTTTTATACCCTTGCGCCGCCGCGCGCTCAAGAGCATAAGCATTTTTTTTATTACTTATAACCATCGTAAGTTCGATGCCGGGCATTTTTCCAATTTTTAATTCATCAATAATGGCTTGCAGATCAGTACCTTTATTAGAAGCTATAACGGCAATTTTATAAAGGCTAGTTAATTTCTGTTGGTT
>CAYMDR010000120.1:0-3946 GCA_964389195.1 uncultured Candidatus Peribacteria bacterium
TATCACCTCCTCCCTATCACCGATAGCGGTAAAAGATTGCTTTAGACGCCCCCTAGGGGGAGTTTGAAATCCTAATACACCATTTTCCAAAAGTAATGAATCTTTAAAAGACGGATGCGAGAGTCTTGGATCTGCACCATCTTGATGTAAAAACTGCATACGATTTTCAGGCTCCAGCAAGCCAGAAAAAGGAATTTCACGAGTAAGCGCATGCTGTTCAAAAATAAAAAAACCGGCATGACCTAAATCACCACGGGTCAGAAAACCTTTTTCAAAAAGCTCAAAAGCGTATTCACTTGGAACATCTGGCCCAGAAATCCTACATCCCGGTTTTTTTAAACCAGGCGCGACCAGCTCAATCCTATACCCCTCAGGCAAAGGCGGAAACGGATAATCTTCAGCCAAATTGGTTTCCCCATCTAAAATACTCATAAAAATTCCCTAAAAGAGCTGCATTATACAATATATTATTAATAAAGCAACCCCAGACCCTGGGAGCACCCCTAGCGTTGCTTACCTCACAATAAAACTGGTAGCCCCCAACCACGCTAAATCAAACATCGCTTTTTGTGTTTGGGTATTCACCGCGCTTTCAATAATCACACCTAAAAGTTCATGCTTGGCATAAGAAATAATCGCCATCTTATCATCATAAAAAAACACTCCATTTTTAAAAGGAAATTGTGTAGCATTTACGCAAAGAATTTCCAATAAATTATTATGGAGGGCATCCGCAAAAAAACGCTGTATGGAGGTCTCATTTACTTTATCAAAGGGCGACAAAAATCTGGCTCTTACTTTTTTCTGAACCAACATCGTACCAAATTTCTTTAATACTTCAGGAAACAATTCCGTAAGCGGGGCAAAATTGGTATACCCAAGAATTTCCGTTTTAGTAAGCGCCATATCCTCAAAAATTGCTATGATATTTTCTTTCTGTTCGTAATAATGAATTTTGGGGGTAAAGGCGGCTGATCGTTGCAAAGCAACAAGTTCCGGCAGAACTTTTTGCGTCGTCAGATATTTTTCCTCAATCTGATTGAGCAAAACCTGCGGCGGTTCCGGGCTATAGAAACGGATATTTTTACTGGTAGAAAAACGGATAAGATTTTTCTTCACCAAATTACCAAGAGTATTATAACAAGTAACGCGGTGCACCTTCGCTCGTTTAGCGATGGTACTGACATAGCCGCCCCCAAGTTCAAGAATGGCCAGATACACTTTTACCTCCTCTTCTGAAAGGCCGATATTAATAAGATCTTCTTTAAGCATGAATGTTGTCGATAGTCTTCTACAGATTAACATCTCAAGAATAGCATATTTTTATGCTTATCACAAGCCACAATCACAAAAGCATACCCTCAGAACAAAGACAGATTGTTGATAAAGAAATTTTAAATGATATGATCGTAACATGACTGATCTACAAAAAATCTGCCGCCAAAATCCTGAACATCAATTCATCGTAACAGAAAAAGATCTTAAATTTTACGATCAAATATCACCAGTTTTTAGTGGCAAAAAATACCAAGTTCCCCCACCAACACTGTGCCCACAGTGTCGTCAACAGCGAAGACTGGCCATGCGTAACGAACGAAAGCTATATAATCGCAAATCCGATTTAAGTGGCAAACAAATCATCTCCATGTACTCCCAAGACAAACCCTATAAAGTGTATGATCAGGATGAATGGTGGGGCGATACATGGGATGCCATGCAGTATGGAAAAGACTTTGATTTCTCCAAAACTTTTAGTGAACAATTAGCCGCTTTATACCTGGAAGTTCCTCATGTTTCACTTTACACCAGCAACGGCGAAAACAGTTACTATACTAACTTTGCACTCAACCAAAAAAATTGCTATCTACTTTTTGGAGCATCCAATGACGAGGATTGCTTGTACGGAAAATTTGTTTTAAATGACAAAGATTGTGTTGATACCCTGACTCTTTACGACTCTGAACTATGTTACGAATGTATTGCCTCAGAGGGGTGCTATAATTGTAAATTCGCTTATAATTCACGAAATTGCAGCGACAGCATCATGATCGACAACTGCTTTTCCTGCAAAAATTGTATCGCCTGCTTTGGCTTAAAATCCAAAGAGTATTATTTCATGAACGAATATGTAGGAAAAGAAAAATTCGAGGAATTAAAGAAAAAATACGAATACCTCACACCAACTTTAATTAACGATTTAAGAGCAAGTTTGAAGAAATTACAGTCAACACTCCCCCACCTTCAATCCCGCATTTTAGCCAGTGAAAATTGCACTGGAGACACCATCTTCAACAGTAAAACCTGTCACTATGCTTTCGACATCAAAGACTGTGAAGACTGCAAATACGTTTATTACACACCCAAATCCATTCACAGCCAAGACGCGACTTTTAACTCACCGGAAGGTTTGGAGTTTTGCTATAACGTGTGCTCAACCCAAGGCGTAAAAACCTCCATGGCAACCTTTTTAGTTTGGTACAGTGACAACATCTATTATTCGTTTGAGTGCCACAATAGTAGCAATCTTTTTGGCTGCGTAGGACTCAAACATAAAAAATATTGCATCTTTAATAAGCAGTACACCAAAGAAGAATACGAAATTTTAGTCCCCAAAATTATTGAGCATATGCAAAGAACAGGCGAATGGGGAGAGTATTTTCCTTACGCCATTTCACCTTACGGATATAACGAAACCATCGCTCAGGAATATTTTCCTTTAACAAAAGAGCAAGTACTCAAGTTAGGCGGACATTGGTACGAAGACAAAACCGAAGCAAAGTATCATGGTGAAAAGGTCATGCTTCCCGAAGACATCGGCGAAGTAAACGATGACATCTGCGCCAAAGTCCTCACCTGTGAAGTAACCCAACGACACTATAAAATCATCCCCCAGGAGCTCAAATTTTATCGCAAAATGAAACTTCCCATTCCGCGCCGGTGCCCAGACCAAAGGCATTTAGATCGCTTAGCCTTGAGTAATCCTCATAAGCTATGGGCAAGAAAATGCGCCAAGTGCCAGTCGTCTATTCAAACGAGTTACGCACCTAATCGACCCGAAATTATCTATTGCGAAAAGTGCTATTTAGAAACCATCTACTAATGAATAAAATCTGCCAAAACTGCCATCAACAGTTCAATATTTATAAAAATGATCAAAAGTTTTACAAGCAACTAAACGTTCCCGAACCAACTTTATGCCCTTTCTGTCGTATGATTCGACGGCTTTCCTATCGCAAAGAACGTATTTTATATAATCGTGTTTGTGATCTTTCAGGGAAACAAATAATCTCAGCCTACTCTAAAGAAGCGGCTCTTAATCGCAAACTTCCAAAATTTCCAGTGTACGCCAATGATGAATGGTGGAGCGACAAATGGGACGCCAAAAGCTATGGTCGTGATTTTGATTTTTCCCGACCATTTTTTGAACAATTTTTTGAATTACAATCCTTAGTACCAAGACTTGCTTTAATCCAGCAAAAACCTATGGAGAATAGCGCTTATTGCAATGCCGCTAGTCGTTGTAAAAACTGTTATCTCCTTTTTTCAGCGAATCAAAATGAAGATTGCTATTACGGTTCCTGGATCAATTTGTGCAAAAATTGTATCGATAACGTTGGTGTAACCTCCTGCGAACTTTGCTATGAATGCATCGATTGTGTTAACTGTTATCGCTCTTTCTTCTGCCAAGAAGCAAAAAACTGCAATAATTGCATATTCGTTAAAAACTGTATTGGATGCAGCGACTGTTTTATGTCTACCAACCTTATCCAAAAGCAGTACTACATTTTTAATAAGCCATATAGTAAAGAAGAGTACTTCAAGAAATTAAAAGAGTATGATCTGGGAAGTCGTAAAGTAATACAAGATCTAAAAAAAGATTTTCAAAAAATCTGCCAAAACTCACTTGTTAAATATTATGTTGGCCACAACATCGAAAATTCAACTG
>CAYMDR010000121.1:0-3928 GCA_964389195.1 uncultured Candidatus Peribacteria bacterium
ATATCCACGCCAATTCCGAATGCATATGAATAGGGGACTGCCGAAAGCCCAATTTCTTAAAAAGACCCTCATGTTCAGGATTAGCATAAAGGAGGGGACTGATACGTATAAAATCACAACGCTCTTGCGCAGCAAGCTCTCGCAAAAACTTAAGCAAAGTTTCTAAAGCCTCCCTTTGTTGCCCCTCTTCAAGCTTCTGCTTAAAAATAGGCCCATGAGGACAAAACAAAAAAGTCCCACGTCTTGCCTCAATCTTAAGGATAAGCGCCATCGCCACAGGCTGCTTACCATTTTCAACATGGCCACCAGCTTCAAAAACACCTAAACGAAAAATCTTACTCCCCATCAAACCATTAAAATCACCCCAAGCCCAGGAATGTAAAAAAGTCTGAGGTTGATAGGTTGTCATAAAATCTTCCCAGGTCTGTTTTGACTCAATCGCTTCAGTGTGAAGTGCCATAAAATCTTTTTAAAAAGGTAACAATGCGTTGCTGATCAATGGTATCTATCTGCATATGGGTAGGCAAGTTTACCGTTTCTTTCGCCATTTTTTCAGCAACAGGACAACTCAAAGGATTATACCTTATCTTATCAAAATCCACATCTGCCGGAGCAATAGCCGTTGTGTACCAATCACCCAAATACATTTTTTCTTTTCTAGCATCCTGTAAAAGAGCAGATGCACGAGCCGTTTTAAAAGTATAACGTAAATATACCGGTTCAGCATCCTGTTCTATTTTTACTTTACGTAAAGGCAAATTTTTCAAAAATTCATCATAAGCAGCTGCCAGCATAGCACGATGATGATGAAAACGTCGCAATTTTTTTAATTGATGAAGAGCCAGCATTGCCAAACCATTCGGCAAGCTATGTCCAATAAAAAATGGTTTTTTACCAAACCTTTCTTCTGGATATACCGCCTTAGATAAAAAGTGCAAAGCTTGGAACATTTTTAATAATACTTTACCGACATAAAAATCATAAGTAGCTTTAACCAGCCCCATCAAGACAGGATGAAGTAGCTGCTGTAAAATCCACCGACGAGACGGCAGTTTATAAGCGCGCACAAACTTTTCCAACTTTTGCGCTAAAGGCAATGCTTTTACCAATAACGCTCCACCAAAAACACTGGAAACAACCTTATCTCTACCAAAACTAAAAAAGCTGGCATCACCAAAACTTCCCACCGGTTTACCTTTATACAAAGCCCCAAGGGCATGAGCACAATCCTCAACCACAAACAAATGGTGCTTCCTTGCCACCGCTAATAAACCATCCAAATTCGCTGGATTACCAAGCGTATGTTGAATAATTAAAACTTTACTACGAGAGGTAATTTTCTTTTCTAAATCGCTAACCGACATGGTCAAAGTTTCCTCATCACAATCAACATATACAGGCTTAAGACCACACCAAAGTACGGGCTCCGGCACGGCCACACAGGTATATGCTTGTAATAAAACCTCAGCACCTTGAGGCAAATCCAAACTTTTTAAAAGCGTATACAAAGCGGTTCGTCCACTCTCAAATAAAAAAACATAGGGAACTCCTATCAAGTCAGCTAGAAACTTTTGTAAAGCTGGCAAACTTTTACCTTTTCGCCATTTCCAGGGTTGAAACCATAAACTAAAACTTAAAGCGACATCATCTTTTTGAGCGTTCGGTGACAAAGCCGTAAACAAAGTTTTCTTCAAAGCGTTTTGGTTATAAAATTTACACCAATATCTATTTCATCACCTATTAAATATGGGTTTTGTAAAATATCAATCATCACCTTTTGGCCATTAACGATAACCGGGATATCGCACCCTTTTGATAAAATAACACGATCACTGCCAGTAAATCCAAACCTTCCCGACTTTCTACTTTTGCCTTGCATAAAAAATTGCTCCATAGAAGGATCAACTGGCACCCACGTCCCATCAGGCACTAAAAATTCCGCCCACGCGTGCATCAGATTTTTATCATATCCCGCCCAAAAACCACTCACAACACGAGCCGGAACCCCCAGCGCATTACACAGTGCGATAAAAAATGTATCAAAACCACCACAATCAACTTTTCGTTCACGTAAAGCCACCTCAGACCTATAAAGCCCAGGAATCGGCGTACCATATTCTAAATACTTCACCACAAAAATATTAATAGCCCGAACAACTTTTAAAACATCAGTATGAGTACCACGAATTTTATTTACTAAAGCCACAATCTCAGGATCTTTACTGTCAATATAACTATTGTCTTTCAAAAAAGTTTTATACAACGCTGGCTCCAAAGCCTCATAATCCTTCAAATAAAACTTTAGTAAAGATTTTGAAGTCCGAGCAGGGGACACCTCTACCCTAAAATCCTCACTAAAAAGCTCCTCCTGCCCAGCTTCAAGCTGAATAGGTAAAACACTATACCTATTACCAAAAACATCATCATGCAAAATATCCATATTAACGGATCCAAATGATGATACTGAAAACTTTGGAGAACCTTGCAGTTTTTGATTTTGATGTTCTGAAACAATAGGTATCACCAACGTAACTTTTTTTTGTTGTTTTGATACATTTTTTAAACGAACCTGATATGAACACTGGTAAACTTGCGGTTTTGTATAAAAAACTACGCCAACATGTTGAAGCATACGATGACCAAACTGAATAGTTTTTTTAAAATGGGACACGCGACAAAATACAAATAAAAAAGCAGAAATAGTATAACTCAATGAGTATCAACCCCAAAATCTAAAAAAAACTCCTATAAACGCACGTTTTGAGAACCATCAAGCCTAAGCCCTTCACCTCACCTCTTATTTTGTACAAGATACATTGTACAAAATAAAGGATAAAGAGTTAATACTATAAATACATCTATTTGAATGTCAAATTGCTCATGATTTTAAACCTTACCTTCCCTACGTAACTTTACTTCATTAAGTAAAGTATCCAGATTCAAATCAACCGACCCCTGATGTTGAACAATTTTATACATCTCAACAGCCATGGCATCGTCAATTAAAACTGCCTTGATCCTCTTTAACCTTTCTGCAAAAGAAAGATCGGTATCCTTTACCAATATCTGTAAAAATCTACCAAAACTTTTTAACTTTTCTTCCGAAAGCGTACCATCCTTCAAGCGTAATCCTAATAAACGTTCGGCCAGATACACTAAATCATCATCCTGAATAATATCATTAATATGTTGAATTTCTGGGCTTGCCGAAGCCCCTACCTGTAATTTAAGATCTTCATTCAACTGAAACTCTAAAAGATGACGATTACTAGCAGCCAAAAACTCTTGTGCCGTACAACGCCTGGTAGGTAAACCATTTAAGGTTTCGTCATAATGAACATTGGCCTGAGGCCATGCTTGCTGCAAATCAAAAGTAGCTTGATTAATGTCGTCCGAGCCATGGAAATCAATATGCACTAGCGGAGTAGAACGCCCCTTAAGTACATCAAAATGTAGCCTATAAACATTTTCTCCTAATGAAGCCGGCGCTTTATCAAAAATAACCCCAGTTCGATGACCAACATTATCTAAACTACTAAAAGGTAAAGACTCCGATGATGAAAGACCGCTAGCTAAACCACTCGCATCAAAAGATGGGGCTGGAGCTTGCTCTTGCAACATATCCTTTAAAGCACTTTTAGCTCGTGCCTTTGCTAATTCTTCTACCCACTCCTCTGCCGTTAAATCCTCATCCACCATAGCTCCCAATTCAACATGGATCGCTTGGTAATCAAGAATAGCAAAATATTCATATTCAATATCGGCAAGCAATTCATCAAAAAACACCCGCGCTTCATCTTGAGGAATCTTAAGACCATGACCTTCTAAAATTTTAGTAAAGTCGGCAAAAAGTTTTACCCTACCCTCATCATCAGCCTCAAGCATAGCCTGATGATGAGCTTTTAAAAAAGCATCAATCTCTTGGTAA
>CAYMDR010000122.1:0-3914 GCA_964389195.1 uncultured Candidatus Peribacteria bacterium
AACTATGTCAAAAATCATCGGCATCGACCTTGGAACCACCCACTCCTGCGTAGCAGTGATGCAGGGAACAGAAACGGTCGTCATCCCAAACTCAGAAGGACATCGTACCACCCCATCTATCGTCGCCATTAAAAATGGTGAACGCTTCGTTGGTGTCACCGCCAAAACTCAAGCGGTCACCAATCCTGAAAACACCATTTTTTCCGCTAAACGTTTTATCGGCCGCATGTACGATGAAGTGCAAGACCTCACCAAGCGCATGCCTTTCAAAGTGGTTAAAGGCCACGACGGTGAAGCAGAAATTATGCTCGACGGCAAACAGCACCGCCCAGCGGAAATCTCTTCCATGGTACTCGCCAAACTTAAAGCTGATGCCGAAGCTTTTCTTGGTGAAAAAGTAACAGAAGCTGTCATCACCGTACCTGCCTATTTTAACGATGCCCAACGTCAAGCCACCAAAGATGCCGGAAAAATCGCCGGCCTGGAAGTTAAACGTATCATCAACGAACCTACCGCCGCCGCCCTCGCTTATGGCCTGGATAAAAACAAAGCCAAGGACAAAAAAATCGCCATTTACGATTTTGGTGGAGGAACCTTTGATATTTCCATTTTGGAACTCGGCGAAGGCGTATTTGAAGTACTTTCCACCAACGGCGATACCCAACTTGGAGGTGACGATATGGATCAAAAAATCGTGGGTTGGTTACTAGAAGAGTTCCGAAAAGCCGAAGGTGTAGATCTTTCTGGAGATAAAGTTGCCTTACAACGTCTCCGTGACTCTGCCGAAAAAGCTAAAATTGAACTTTCCACCCTCCATGAAACCGAAATCAATCTGCCCTTTATTGCCATGGATAAAAGCGGTGCACCAAAACATTTCACCCTCAAACTTTCTCGTGCCCGCCTAGAAGATTTAGTTGCGGATCTTATTGAACGCACCATCCTTCCTTCTAAAAAAGCGATTGAAGATGCCAAAATTTACCTTAGCGACATCGACGAAGTGATCTTAGTAGGAGGAGCTACTCGTATGCCAATAATCCAAGCCAAAGTAAAAGAGATTTTCGGCAAAGAACCTCATCGTGGCATCAACCCAGATGAAGTAGTAGCCATCGGTGCTGCGATTCAAGGTGGCGTACTACAAGGAAACGTCAAAGACATTATTTTGCTCGATGTTACTCCTCTTTCACTCGGAATCGAGACCATGGGGGGCGTAGCCACTAAACTCATCGAACGCAACACCACCATCCCAACCTCAAAATCTCAAGTATTTTCCACCGCGGCCGATAATCAAACCTCAGTAGAAATTCATATCGTTCAAGGTGAACGCCCAATGGCTGCCGACAACAAATCACTTGGTCGTTTTATTTTAGATGGTCTGCCACCAGCTCCGCGTGGTGTACCACAAGTAGAGGTATCTTTTGATATCGATGCCAACGGCATTATTAACGTGAAAGCCACCGACAAAGCTTCCAACAAAGTTCAGCATATTACCATCGCCGGCTCCAGCAACATGTCCGAAGCCGAAATTGAAAAGATGCGTAAAGAAGCCGAACAATACGCCGAAGCCGATGCCAAGAAAAAAGAGTCCGTTGAAACTCGCAACAAAGCCGAAAGCTTAGTTCTCCAATGTGAAAGAACCCTGAAAGATGCTGGCGAAAAAGTCACTGAAGACCTCAAAAAACCTGTCACCGAAAAAATGGAGATCCTCAAAAAAACCCTAGAAAATAAAGATGCCAGCAACGACGATCTAAAAAAACAGTACGATGAACTTTCCGAAGCCATCCAAAAAATAGGCGCCGCCATGTACCAAAACGCGGGAGCAGCAGGTGGTTCTGCGGATGCCGCAGGGGCAAGCATGGGCGGCGACGCAACCGGAACAGCTACCGACCATGCAGCAGACGCTACCGACGACACCAAAGTCTACGAAAAAGGCAAAGGCCCCGACGACGTCGTCGAAGGCGAAGTCGTGGATGGGGATAAAAAATAATTTGGCTTATTGATAAGGGAAACATACACAAATCCCCGTACTAGTACGGGGATTTAAAAATATAAAGTTCGTACAAGAACAAGTTATAAGAAATACCGCCTATTTTTATGAGCAAAAACGATGGAAAATTCTATTTAAATATTTTTGAAAATCTTCTAAAAGGAAAGATGCGCTTTTGGCTACAAATTGGCCTGAGTCCTTCCGGTAAAGACATTTACATTTTTGACCCATGTCTACAAAAAGAAGTTCACTTTTCAGTACATCGTGACGGCAATGTGCACATTAAGAATGGAAAGAATAACAATAAATTCTCGTTATTCAAGAATCCATGGGTTACAGAACCAAATCCAGCCCTACTTAAACAATTTATCTATTTTAGACCAGCAACAACTTCTTACCCAATAGTAGACACATTGCCGTCAACCCTTCAGACCATAAACCATGTCTTTACCTTCAGAGACGCGTCAACAATGGAACATACAAATTATGATAATATCATTTTCAAAATTTTACTTGGTCCTCTAACAGCAACCACATACAAACAACATCACCGAGATATCAATGGAGATCCAGACACTTTCAAAAATGACCAATGGATAGTTGGGGTAAAACCAATGAATCTCAAGCCCCGCCCGTCGCATGATACAGGAACTTTTGTTTGGTTTTTTAATACAAATGAGGAGATACCAGATAGCCAACTATTCTCTGAAACAGAAAATTTTGAAATTGGACCAGCTTCACTAACAGGCCAATTTGTAATAAGTCGTCGCACTTTCAAAGAAGGTGAGGTCGTAAGCACATACTATCGATTATAAAAAATAGGCGGCACATCTTATAACAGCGTCTATGCAGTTCGGCTCTGGCCTCACCCAACTTTGGCTTGCTCGTTTCGGGCTGATGGGAGAAAATTATACCAGTCCTCCAGTCGCAACCCAAAATTCGCATAGGGCGGGGACGTTGTGCAAAATAATGAAAAATTTTGAAATTTCTTTCAGAAATTTCCCTGGGACTATTTTAATAATTAATTAACAAAACTATGATTTCAAAAATTCTATCATTTTTTAGCAAAAAAAGTTATCAAAATCATCTAGAAAAGAATTTAGAGAGTTATTGTAATTGTGAAATCAAAATAATTCTTGATATTGAAAATATCTTAAAACATGAAATTATTGATTATCTCTATACTGTAAGGAGGGATAATCTTTCACTGACTTTACCTGAGCTCAAAAAAAGCAAAACATTTAAACAAGAAAAAATAAAAGAAATTGAAGAAGATATAAAACAGTCAAAAAAAGAATGGATCGAATCGCTTTTAAATAGCTCTCTAAAGAAAAATCCTAGCGGTAAAGAAGAAATCATTTTTAATATTAAAAATGATATTCTATGGAAGAACAAAGAAATTGATTACAAAGATTATATTTATCATACAATTTTTATTCCTTATAATTCCCAAGAATACAAGCGGAAGGGGTTAATAGGGCACATTAATACTGGAATAACAATTAGACTTACCCTAGTAAATGGTTTTATTAAATTACAAGTTGGTAATTTTTCAAAAGAACTTAGCAGAGATGTTTTTGAGGAGGGTGGCAAAAAGATTCACCAATCATTTTACACAATCACGGAGTTTCCTCTTGTTTACTTTTCTTATGAACATAAAATTCCAGTTAACTACCTAAATTTGTCGTGGTATGCAACCAATGCTTATATCAAAACATTAAAAAATCAGAAAGTTGAATACGACAACGACTGGAGAATCATAAATCAAGATATAAATGATTATATTTATGTTTGTGATTTGTCTATCACTACAGAGAAAGAAGATTCATTTATTAACCAAGAAGACAAACAGTGGAAAAATATAATCAAAAATTTTAAAGAGAAAAAACAAACAAGTCTAAATATTCAAGCAGTTAAAGAGCAGGAAAAA
>CAYMDR010000123.1:0-3900 GCA_964389195.1 uncultured Candidatus Peribacteria bacterium
CTTTTCCTCATGGCACAGAGTGTTACGCGGGCGTGAGTGCGAGCGTGGCACGTCCTCAAGGTATATCTGCTGAAAGGGGACCAGCCGCTTGGATGTTTGTGCATGTTGAAAAACCAGCAGCAGGATCAAGTGCTGATGGGTGTGATGGCGCGGGAAACGAAACCGCCTCTATTGTATTTGGCAATCAAGATGGTGCAAAAGATCAAGGTAAAGCTTTTATAACTCTCACAGCTAAGGATGCCTTAAGCTTTTACACTTACTAACTCACTTCTTCTCATCGCTAAAAACAGCACAAAGATGATTAAAATGATTAGTTGCTGGGCAAGGCAGAAGATGCAAAAGGTGTGTAAGACAAAAGCCTCAATATAGGTAAGATAGAGGCTGAAAATAACGCCAATAAAAGTAAGATACGTGAGCAGACGTACCACCATGTGGTGCGTAAGAGCTTTGTGTAATTTAGTAAAATCCCATTGTTTTAAAAGCCCCAGGCTGGCTAGAAATAAAAGGATATAGGTTCCTAGCCCCATAAGTGATACAGGTATGGCTATAAAGCCTAAATCAAGCGTAGCCCATGGGCTTTTATTAACAATATCACAATTGAATTTATCGTTAAAATTACAATATTCAGAGGCCTCTGGTGCATAATGTAAATAGGTAAGATAAAGCGTTACAAAGATGGCAATAAAAGAGAGAGCCGTAACAATTTTTAAAAATTTATTCATAAAGAGAAAAGTTATAGTGCCAGATGTTCGCCAAAGCCTTGATAAAACATCTCTGCGAACTCTTGTAAAGTAAAAGTATGGTTTTGGGTTCCCTGATTTTCTAAATTATAGGTTGCCAGAAGTGCGCCCATCTTACAAGCTTTTGCTAAAGGTTTCCCTTCTTGTAAACCCATTAAAACGCCTGCCCGAAAAGCGTCGCCACAGCCGGTTGGATCCACAACCTGTTGTGGTGGCACAGCAGGTATAGCTATCTCCTCTTCCAGCGTTTTTAATAGTGCCCCTTTGGCTCCAAGCGTTTTGATAAAAAGCGGAACCCATTCTCGAACGGTTTCTTCATTCAGGCCTAATTTTTGAAATAAAAGATCGGCCTCATATTCATTGACGATAAAAGCTTTAGCATGTTGAAGCATATATTTGAGATCTTCTTGAGGAATTCGCGTGATTTGCTGGCCGGGATCAAAAAGGTAGGGAACATGAAACGCTTGGCACTCTTTTGCCATTTGGAGCATACGCTGAGGATTATCAGGCGCAATAATCGCCCATGAAAAATCCGTTGAAAGCTGCTGATTAAGATAAGGCACACGAGCAACCTCATCCATCGCTCCGGCATCAAAAATAATAATTTGGTTTTGTTGCGGATCGGTAACAATAAAGGCTGCAGCCGTAGCCAGGGTAGAGGATTGATGAAGCGCTGAAGTATCGATGCCTTTTATTTGAAGCCATTTTTCATAATCGGCAAAATCATACCCCACACTGGTAAAAATAGTAGCCCCCTGTCATAAAAGGGCTAAATTATAAGCAATATTGCCGGCGCATCCACCTTTAAAAACTTTCCTATTATGAGCGGTAAGCGCAAGGTTATAGTTTTCTGGAATGAGGACATTTTTAAAACCATCCTGAGCCTGCATAAGGTAATCATAAGCCAGCGAGCCCACTACGAGGATTTTTTTTATTTTTGCCATGAAAAAATATTTATTTAGATTATGCCTCCTCTTCTACCATAGCCTCTACACCTTCTCTGGTGAGTACAATTTTGCGAGCTATGCGGTTAGCACGATAAAGACTTTCAAAAGTTCCAGCATCGGTCCATTCACCTTGAACCGTGCTATATTTCATGGTTTTAGTATCGATATAATGGTTGTTTACATCGGTGATTTCCAGCTCTCCTCTGCCTGAAGGCTTAAGTGTTTTAATAACATTAAAAACCTCGGCATCATAAAGGTAAAGCCCCGTCACCGCGTAGTTGGATTTGGGATTTTTAGGTTTTTCTTCAATGCCAACAAGCGTGTCTCCCTGTATTTCTGCTACCCCAAAACGCTGAGCATCTTGAACCTGTTTTAAGAAAATCTGCGCCCCTTGTTTAAAGTTTTGAATGGTTGAGGTAAAATCATCCTCAAAAATATTATCTCCTAAAATAACGGTACAACTATCATCGCCCACAAATTTTTCAGCAAGTCCCAAGGCTTGAGCAATACCCCCTGCCTCCTCCTGTACCTCGTACCAAAAGCGACAACCAAAATCTTTACCAGAGCCCAGTAAACGTAAAAAGCCACCGGCATGCTCTTTGCCGGAAATAATCAAAATCTCAGTAATACCAGCGTCTAGAAGGGTCTGTAACGGGTAGAAAATCATCGGCTTATTATAGACCGCCAATAAATGTTTATTGGTAACATCCGTAATCGGTCCCAGGCGACGACCATTGCCTCCAGCTAAAATAACTCCTTTCATTATTAATTCTTAATTATTAATTGCGTTAATTATCCAAATACTTCTCCAACGCCTCCTGCCATGGCCTTAAGGGGGGTAATTTATTATTGTGCAAGATTGAGTATAAAGGCCTTTTAGCCGGTCTTGGATACTCCCCGGAGGCACATGGTAACATAGGTACCTCCATTTTAGCCAAGCGAAAAATCTCCCGGGCAAAATCGTACCAAGTGGTGGCACCTTCATTGGTTATATGGTAGACCCCACTGGGGTATTCATGGCTTTGCAGAAGCCATTGTAGCTGTTGGCAGAGATCCAAGGTAAAGGTGGGGTTGCCGTGCTGATCATTCACCACTTTAAGAGGAGTCTCTTTTTTGGCCGTTTTGCCCAGATTGAGCATAGTTTCAACGAAATTCTTGCCATGATGTCCAAAAAGCCACGATGTCCGAATGATAAAATATCTGCCCTCTTTAGGATTATCTTGATTCAGTAACTCCATCTCTTCAATCAGAAGTTTTTCTCCTAAGGCCTTAGACCGACCATAGGCATTCAGCGGATTGGTTTGATCCTCTTCTTGATACCCCTGGGGTTTGTCACCATGAAATACATAATCGGTACTAAAGTGGATGAGCGTCGCTTCGATTTCCCGACAGGTTTTAGCTAAAATCCCTACACCATAGCCATTCACAGCATTCGCTTTTTCCTCCTCCTCTTCCGCCAAGTCAACTTTTGTATACCCGGTAGCATTAATCACAATATCCGGCTGCAACGTAAAAAACTTCTCTCGCACCTTATCTTTTTGGGTGATATCTAAATCTTGCGATCCCAGTGCGATAATATCTTCATGATGAAAAGTTTGCACTAAATCGTGCCCCAGCATGCCGTCTTTTCCAAGAATAAGAATGCGCACAGTGTTAATTAAAAATTAATAATTAAGAATTAATAATTTTAGGAGTTTTTGTAGGCGATGACTTTATCAACTAAACCATCAAGTGCGGTAATAGCGCCATCCTTTTCGGTGCGAAGTTTCCATTCGGCGGCATCTTCTTTAAGCGTACGCGTACTAATAACTATGCGTAAAGGCATGCCCAGTAAATCGGCATCGTTAAACTTTTTACCGGCAGATTCATCACGTTCATCAAATAAAACTTCAACACCTTTTGCTTGTAACTCATCGTAGATAGTTTTAGCTTTTTGCTGGATCTGTTCATCTGTACCCAGAGACACTAAATGCACTAAGAAAGGAGCAACAGCTTTTGGCCAGATAATCCCTTTGTCATCATGGCTTGCTTCAACGATCGTCCCCACTAAACGTGTCGTCCCTATACCATAACAGCCCATAATAACATGCTTTCTTTTGCCATCGGCATCGGTAAAGTAAAGATCACAAGCTTCCGAATAAAACGTGCCAAGCTTAAAAATATTGCCAGCCTCAATCGCTTTTTCTTCAATCAGTTCACTGCCGCATTTAGAA
>CAYMDR010000124.1:0-3878 GCA_964389195.1 uncultured Candidatus Peribacteria bacterium
AAAAAGGTGGAAAGTTCTTCAGGGTTTAAAAGATCAAAAAAGAGTTTACCTTTCAACTCTTTAGCGCTATAGCCAGTTACTTTTTCAAAGTCCCAACTTACAAAATGAATGACACCATCTAAGCCAATAGCAATAATGGGATCTTCTTCATTATGTGCCACCGTGCGGTAACTTTCCTCCAGCATTTGTTGAGATTTTGTTTCAAGTGAAGTCATAACATTGGCATGAATGTCTTCATTTTCCTTGGGATGTTCATTGAGAAAGAGTAGCAATATCGACATCGAAACCATAAAGATGGTCAAGGCCGTTATGATAATGTTTTTGTTTTGTTTAAAGTATTTAGGCATTACATTAGGAAAGGTTATTTGCGTTGGTTTTCTTAAGTATTACGTAATTGTAAAACTTTTATATATATTTGTCAAGATTGATAGATGTTGGATTTATATGATGGCTTATTGGGCTTTTATAGCAAATTATGCTATAATGGCAAGATTAATTAACTAACTTTATTATGCCAATTACCCCCGAAGATACCTCTACTATTACGCGCATCCTTAAACAGATTCCTTTAATGGCAGAGTTAAATGAGGCTGATCACCAAGAGATTATTAAGCATATTGTGATGGAGTATTATCCAAAGGTTTATATGCTTTTTCATGAAGGCGAGGCAGGAGATGCCTTTTTTATTTTTAATAGAGGAGTTATACGGATCTTCCATGAGGCTCCAAGCCCAGATGAAGAACGAGAGGTTGATGTTTTGGGGGATAATGATTTTTTCGGTGAAATGGCTTTAATTAGCGATAAACCCCGCAATGCCACCGCCAAAACGATGGAGGAGAGTGAAGTCTTTAAACTCAGTAAGGACGATTTCATTCAATTGGTCAGTTCTAACCCTAATATGGCGAGCCGTATTAGTAGTGAATTTCTTAAAAGACTTAAACTCAACATTCGGAATCAATAAATAAGTAGTTTACCATGGCCTTTGCGTATCTTATTTTGGCACATCTGGTAGCAGATTTCTTGCTGCAACCCAACGCTCTCTTGCAATGGAAATACCATAACTGGAAGGGTGTGGCGGTGCATGCCTCTATCCACTTTTTGGCTTATATACTGGTTTTTGCCCCTTATATAGGCAATACCACCGTCATTGCCGTCGTGACGATGATTGCTTTGAGCCATTTCTTGATCGATGTTATTAAGATTCGTCAGGAAAAACGGATCGGATGCCATTTTAAATATTTTTTAGTGGATCAATTCGCTCATTTTTTCACTTTATTCCTGGGAGGGCATTTATTAACAGGCATCACAGCTGGTAATTTTTATCTTGTTTTAGGCCTTATTCTCTTTATATGTAGCACCTATGCTTTTGAAATTGTACGATTCCAGTTACAACGAAAAAGCTGTGCTCAAGGTTCTTTTAGACCAAATTATAAAGCGATGGCTTTAAGGGGAGTGGTAACTATAGGCATTTTCAGTTTCATTGTTATCTTATTACTACGCTAATTTTTAAAGCCGACGAGCCAAACCCTAGCTTGGCTTGCAGCTCTCTTTTTTGTCAACTACAATAGCAAAGGTTTATTTTATCTCTAAAACTTTTACCATGGCTTTATATAATGCCCGTCCGACTGAAGAAAAATGGCAGAAAATCTGGAAAGAAAAGAGGACGTACCATACCGATCTTGAGCAAAATGAGAAAGATGCTAAACCCAAATACTATAATTTAGTGATGTTTCCCTATCCATCAGGGGACAAATTGCATATTGGGCATTGGTATAATTATGCGCCTGCGGATAGCTGGGGGCGCTATATGCGCATGAAAGGTTATGAGGTCTTTGAACCTATTGGCTTTGATAGTTTTGGGCTTCCCGCTGAAAATTATGCGATTAAATCAGGTGTCCACCCAACCATCAGTATTGCTCAAAATGTTGAGCATATGCGCAAGCAGTTAAGTGAGATCGGTACAATGTATGACTGGGAAAAAGAGGTGGTTACCTCTACCCCAGAATATTATAAATGGACGCAGTGGGTATTCTTACAACTCTATAAAAAAGGCTTAGCATATAGAAAAAATGCACCGGTGAACTGGTGCCCTTCCTGCCAAACCGTGCTTGCCAATGAACAGGTGGTGGAAGGTTTTTGTGAGCGCTGCAAAAGTGAAGTTACTAAGAAAAATTTAACGCAGTGGTTTTTTAAGATTCGTGATTATGCTGAAAGACTGTTGGATTTTAAAGATTTAGTCTGGCCGGAACGGACAAAATTAATGCAAAATAACTGGATTGGGCGCAGTGAAGGGAGTGAAGTTTCTTTTCCGGTACAGAACGATTACAACTATGTACTGCTCCATGGGTACAAGGCGACACCGACCAGTATTTTCTTTCCTTGGCTTGAGGGAAAGATGAAGGATGCGGGTCATGCGGTTGTGGTTCCTGCTTTGCCCAATAGTGATCAGCCTACGGAAGCTGAACAGGTGGAATATGTTTTAAAAAATACTCATTTTGATGAAAATACGGTGCTTTTTGGGCATAGTTTAGGCACGGTTGTCGCCTTAAAAGTTGTGGAGAAATTAAAGGGTAAAATCGCAGGTTTGGTGTTAGCTGGTGGTTTTATTGAGACAGCTTTCCGTGATACACCGCGCCCTTTTACAACAACTTTTACTTGGGATTTTGATTTTGAAGCGATTCGAAAAAAAGTTGGTTTTATCAAAATTTTGAGAATGATAGTGCGATTCCAGTGGAACAAGGACGGCTACTTCAAGAAAAACTGCAGGGTGAACTTTTTGAAATTAGCGCCCAAAGTCCGCATTTTATGTCTGCACAAGAACCCGTTATTTTAGAAAGTTTATTGCAGCAAGTTAAGGTTTTTACGACTCGCGTTGATACGTTGTATAGTTCGGCCTTCTTAGTTCTTGCGCCGGAACATGCCTTAGTACCAATCCTTACTACCAAGCAAAATAAGAAAAAAGTTGAAGCGTATATTGAAAAAGCACGTAAAGAAACCGATATTGAACGTACGGTTTGGTGACGCTCATGATGAGCGTGATTTCGAGTTCGCCAAGAAGTATGGTATTCCTTTAAAAACCACCATTAAACCTGCGGATGGCAGCGATGATACGGCGATAAGAAATTTAGAGGTGTGTTTTAGCGATGATGGTATTTTATATGATTCAGCAGAATTTGATGGCTTAACCTCAGCGGAGGCTCGCCAAAAAATTACGGAAAAGTTGGTTATGATGGGGCATGGTCGCTTTATTGTAAATTATAAATTGCGCGATTGGTTGGTATCCCGCCAGCGTTATTGGGGTGCACCGATTCCTATTATCTATTGTAAAAAATGTGGAGAGGTGGCAGTGCCAGAGAAAGATTTGCCGGTGCATTTACCAACCGATGTTGATTTTACACCAAAAGGTGATGGAAAAAGTCCTCTGAATACGGTGGCGTCGTTTGTGAAGGTTACATGCCCACAGTGCGGTGGGTCAGCGGAGCGTGAAGTTGATACCATGGATACTTTTGTGGATTCGAGTTGGTATTTTCTGCGTTATCCATCAGCAAAAATGGAGGATAAACCTTTTGATAAAAATTTAAATAAACATTGGCAACCGGTGGATATGTATATCGGTGGGCCGGAACATGCTTGTATGCATTTGTTATATGCTCGGTTTATTAATATGGTGCTTTTTGATTTAGGCCATATTAACAATGAGGAGCCGTTTAAGCGCTTGGTGCACCAAGGGATGATTACGAAAGATGGGGCAAAAATGTCGAAATCCAAAGGCAATGTGGTTTCACCTGATCAATTTGTGGAAAAATATGGCAGCGATATTTTTAGAATGTACTTAATGTTTATGGGTCCTTTTAGTGAAGGTGGCGACTGGAACGATA
>CAYMDR010000125.1:0-3866 GCA_964389195.1 uncultured Candidatus Peribacteria bacterium
CTACTTTTGGCGTTATGTTACTGATGGGTATTACGCTTAACTTCTTATCACTTTTTTCACTTATTCTCTCACTTGGATTATTAGTAGATGATGCCATTGTTGTAGTGCAAGCCACGAAACAGTATTTAAAAACTGGTAAATTTACACCCGAAGAGGCGGTACTTTTGGTTTTCCGTGATTATAAAATACTTTTAACCACCACCACCCTTACGACAATTTGGGCTTTCTTACCACTTTTAATGGCAAGCGGCATTATTGGACAATTTATTCGTTCTATTCCTATTACCGTGAGTGTCACTTTGGCGGCCTCTTATTTTATTGCGATTATTATCAACCATCCAATGGCCATTATTTTGGAAAGATTTCGGGTTACACGTATTTTCTTTAAGGCTATTTTAGCAATTTTTGGTCTCCTTGCCTTATGGGCGATTTTACTTTTAGCAAGCGCGCAAATAGGTATGATCATTGGGATTATTATGGTTCTTATTTTTGGGACTTTATTCTTTTTATTCCTCCAATGGTATCGCGGAGGACTTAAAGATACCTTACTTTTAAATGAAGATTTAATCTTACAGGAGCTAGCAGATCCACAGAAAATTAAAACAAAAATTCACCACCATTATCTTGTTGCACCAGAAGAGATGAAATGGACCGATAAACTTATTGGGGGAATTATCAAAATGGAAAAGCTACTTTCACCCTATGGACGCTTGCTTATGTCGATTCTTTTAAGTCGTTGGAAATCTTTTTTGGTCTTACTAGCTGTTGGCTTGTTGTTCCTTGGATCCTTAGCGCTGCCGGCAAGTGGGATTCTCAAATCTGAATTTATTCCTCCGTCCGATGTTGAATATCTTTATATTAATATTGAAGGGCCACCTGGTCTTATTACTGATAGAACCCGTGAAGTGGCTATGCAAGTACAAAAAGTTCTCCTTGAAGAAAAAACAATTAAAAGTTTTTCCTTAGTTATTGGCGGAAGTGGTGTGAATATTTCCGGTGGTACTGGAACAGTAGCTGGGGGGGGAGGTCAGACGAATAAAGCCCAATTTGCCGTAAATTTTTACCCTCTAAAAGAAAGACCAGCGAGTGGTTTGCATGGTGAAGTAGAAAAATCTTATGCTATTGCTCCACGTATCCGCGAAAAACTAAAACCGCTTCAAGGTGCAAAAATTAATGTCCAGGAAATAGCGGGTGGACCACCAAGTGGCTCAGATTTTGAAGTACAAATTATTGGTGAAGATATTGGTGTGTTGGAACATGAAGCCAATAAATATAAGGACTTGCTTGATCAAATACCAGGTACCGTTAACGAAACTACATCGTTAACTTTAAGTCCGGGAGAATTTAATATTAAACTGGATCCAATGAGAATGGCGATGAAAGGTATGAATGCCTTGCAAGTAGCCATTACTTTGCGTACCGCCTTAAGTGGCACTGAAATTACCAAACTCCTTCGTGATGGTGATGAAATGAGTGTAAGAGTGGATTTTGATGATGATGCTCTCCATACCATTGATGATTTAAAAACGCTGGTTTTCCTTAATCAACAAGGGCAGGAGGTACAACTGGGAGATATTGCTGATATTTCCTTAGGATCTGCACTTACCTCCATCAGCCGTATTGATCAGAAAAGGGTGGTGACTCTTTCTGCAAGTGTGGAGCAACCAATACTTCCTGCCGAAGTTTTACAAAAATTCCAAGAACTCCTTAAGACCAACCCACTTCCGCAAGGGTATGAGATGTCTTTTGGTGGGCAAAATGAAACGAATACAGAATCGGTGCTTTCTATTTTACGAGCGATGTTGGTGGCAATGATGTTAATCATTGGGACTTTGGTAATTCAATTTAATTCTTTCCGTAAAGCAGTTTTGGTGCTGGCTACTATTCCGTTGGCTCTAACTGGTGTTTTTTATGGCTTAACCCTTTTTGGGTTCACACTTTCCTTCCCTGGTCTTATTGGCATTTTGGCTCTGTTTGGTGTTGTTGTTAAAAATGCGGTTATTTTGGTAGATAAAATTAACTTAAATTTACGGGTAGGTATTGCTTTTGAAGATGCCATTGTAGATGCCTCAAAGTCCCGTATGGAAGCTATTTTCCTTACCTCCATTTGTACGATTATTGGTATGATTCCACTTACGGTTTCTAATGAAACATGGGAGGGTCTTGGAGCCTCACTTATTTTTGGCCTTTCGATATCAACTTTTTTGACACTCTTTGTGATCCCCGTGCTTTTTAGCTTATTTATGAAAAAAAGCCACCAGAGAGATACTAGACTGCGTGAATTAAAAGGAGCTGTCCCGCTCCGTGATGTTTCTGTATAGGAAATCTATCGTACCTAGATCCATTGTGCCTTTGCGTCAGGTTCTTTACCTTTAGCCTAAAATCTGCTAAAATGTTTAGATTTAAAACAAAAAAACTTATGTTAGATACAAAAATAAATTTAGCGGGTGATGCCAATCAGGAAAATAAGCTCCCCTTGACTGTGCCGGTTGCACCAACACCTCCAGTAAGTGGGGCAGTAGGGATGAATACAGCTAGTGAAGGCTCTTTTCAGAATATTTTCACACAAAAAAATACTAAACCGGATGAGGCGAAGGTTTTGGAAACAGCAATTTCCAATAAAGATGCTGTTTCTAAGTTAAAGCCTATTTTAGGCAATGCACCTGCTTTACAGCGGACTCTTCAGCAGGAAAAGGAGTATAGTCTTAAGAAAAAACTCCGTTCAATTCAGACACTTTTTGTTATTATTTTACTTATTGGACTTGGTGCTTCTGGCTATTTTTATAGCCAACTTTCCCCTCATTTCACTTTCTTTGGCCAAAATACGGTGACACAGCTGGATGAAGTAAATAAAAGCTTAAAAGGCTTACAGACGCAATTAAATAAATATCGATACCTAGCGGCTCAAATTGATTTGAACCGTTTTAGTTATGTTTCTAATGAGTTTTTAGATAAAACATCTCAGTATAATAATCCAAATGTAGCTTCTAACGTAAAAACCCAACTGGCAGCTGATATTCAAGAGGCTCAAACTGATCTTCCTCAAATCTTAGTACGTTTAAAGGAAAATTTAGGCCAAAATATTGTTATTTCTACGTATCATACTGGCTCAGAAGAGGAAAGTAGTGATGCAGCAATACAAGCAGCTTTTGAAGCAGACCTTAAATCTGCCTTACGAGGAGATTTGACACAACTAACAAAAAATAAAACCTCGGATGACCCCTCAGAAGATGTAAAATTGATTAATAACACCTTGAAACTTGTAGGGAATGAAAAACTTTTAAATACCTTAAAAAATTTAGCGGTGGAACGTTTTACTCAGGATTTAGAGGAGTATAAAACTACACAAGATCCTACTAAACGCAAAGCTTTACAGACAACTATTGCAACGCTTCTTTCTTCAACCCAAAGCGATATTTCTACTATTGGGGCTATTAAATCTACTCGCACCGAATGGTCTAAAATTATCAAACAACTTGAAACCGTTACCAAAGAGGTTGACCCTTATTTTGGGACAGGTGTTTATGAAGCTGTTGGTTTTGAGATTGTCTATACGGGCTATGAATTTGATAGTACCAGTCAGAAAATTGTACTTTCTGGGCTTACAAAAACAAATGATGCCAAGAACTTTACCCTCATTACCAAATTAATAGATGCCTTAGAAGGTTCCGCTTTTTTCAAGGATGTTGATATGCGTTCATTTACTAAGAGCGGCACACTTGAAACCGGCTTTGTGGCTAACTTTAAATTGGCTTTGCATTTAGAAGATGGTGAAACTTCAACAAAAGATAAACCTGTTTCCTTATTTAAAGGATTATTGCGTGAAAAAGCAGGTTTTAGAAGAATTAAAAATTAATAATTAATAA
>CAYMDR010000126.1:0-3865 GCA_964389195.1 uncultured Candidatus Peribacteria bacterium
GGAGGTTAACCTAACTTTTGGCGGATAGTTATGCCGGTTGGGGTTACAGCAAGTCCTCCGAGAGCTGTTTCGCGAAGCTTTGGTGACATAATTTTAGCGATATTATTCATAGCTTGTACCACTTCATCAAAAGGGATGAAACTTTCCACACCGCAAATAGATGCATCAGATGCACTATAAGCGGCTGAAGCTCCAAGCATATTTCTTTGAATACATGGTACGGCGACGAGTCCTCCTAAAGGATCACAAGCCAGCCCTAGATAGCTCTTCATAGCTAGCGCAGAGGCGTTTAAAGCTTCTTCCGGTGTACCACCGCGAAGCTCAGTAATAGCGGCTGTAGCCATCGCAACGGCTGCTCCTACTTCGGCCTGGCAACCGGCTGCCGCCGCCGAAAGAGTGGCTTTTTCGGCGATAATAATACCAACTGCAGAAGCCGTAAAAAAGGCACGCAGTACTTTTTCTTCACTCATTTTCCACTCCTCCATTGCCGCTAAAATAACACCCGGTACAACACCGGAGCCCCCGGCTGTTGGAAAAGCCACAATACGCCCCATAGCGGAATTAGTTTCACCGGTAGCGGTGGCATAGGCCATGGCCTTAATCACCATTGGTGGCATTATTAATTTCTTCTTGGTCTTTAAAGCTTTTATAAGCTTTGGGGCGCTTCCTCCAGCCATGCCAAAGGCAGAAACTTCCGGCTTTTGAATAGCTTTTTTTACAGCTTCATACATCACATCTTTGGTTTTTTTCATCTTGGCTAATACCTCTTCGCGCTTTTTATTAGAAAAGGCCATTTCATAGCAAATGGCAATTTCGGAAATAGAGGTTTTGCGTTTCTTACAAAGCTTTAAAAGTTCTTGAGCGGAAGTAAAGTTGTACATTTTTTAATGAAGAATTAATAATTAAGAATGGGGAATTACTAATGAATATTTTTTTATTTCTCCAAAGCGGTCAAAGAACGGACATCATCTATCCCTTCTAAATCTTCAAGTTTTAGTACTTCAGAAAGCTTTAAATCTCTTCCTTCCATATTAATAATAGAAAGGGCGTGGCGATCAACTTTGGTGGTCTGCATATCATGAATCTTCATACCATAATGGCTTATTGCTCTACAAAGTTCATCTAGATTTTCTTGATTATTAGCGTGCCAAACAACAAGAGTTTTAAACTGACCAGCAACACCGTGTAAGTCCACATCGAACTGATCGATTTTTACAACTCTAATAATCCCTCCTCCAATGGAAGATCCTATAACCTCCATCGGTCGGCGATCCCATTTTTCCAAAATTATTTTTACCGTATTTGGATGGTATTTTGCTCCCAAATCCGCTATTTGAAACTCAAATTTTAAATGAATTTTTTTCGCTAAATCAAAGGAATTTTTAATACGAGGATCTGAAGTTTTAAATTTTAAAACACCTCCTACAAGCGCACGATCCGTGGCATGCCCCTTATAAACGGTGGCAAAAGATCCATGAAGTACAAATGTTACTTTTTCAGGCGTACCATGAAAAAGAGCTCGCGCTATCTGGCCTATTTTGCATGCCCCTGCTGTATGAGAGCTGGATGGCCCCACCATGATAGGACCGGCAATATCAAAAATAGAATAGTGCGAACTGGTTGTAGGAATTTTTAGGCCGGACATTTGGATAAAGATATTGTAGGCATCTCTGCTTTATCTCATTTTCCTTTTTTTATTTTTTTGTCAATTGGATGTTTGCTAAAAATGCTAAATTGTAAACCATCAGGAAACATTTTTATAAAGTGGTGCATACAGGCAGGTTTTTGACTCCATAATAAGGCTGCTAGCGCTAATTTGTTTGTTAGTAAAAGTAATAGGTGCTCCTTGAATAAGGGCAAAGGGGGTGGCTTCATTGCTTTCGCCCATGATTAAATTGGCTGATGCGGCCAGCATATCGGCGATATTCTGCTGAGTGATGTTTAGTTTATTACCATGTAGATCTTTTTTCCCACGAAGATCATTAACACCTTTAAATCCAGCGTAACCCAAAGTAATAGCGTTAACCCCCTTGCGCCTTGGGGCACACCAAGAATCAATAATCATCACTCCCAGTTTTTGGAGTTTATAGCTTTTGCGTAAAGCTTTTTGAAGATTTGCAGCTATTTTAAAAGGGTTTTCTGGCCAGAGTACGGCATACCCCTTTTTAATATTAGAACGATCGATCCCTGCCCATGGTATAAAAATGTTGTTTTTAAGTGTTAGCATGCCATCTGTGGGGCTGAGTACTTTATCGGCCTCTTTTCTGACAAACGCTTGAAAAACTTGTTCATTAGGGATTTTTACGATCTTTCCTTGCGTTATAGCCACCACTTTGGAGGTTATTACCAAGATATCCCCCTCCCTTAAAACTTCCTCTCCAAGCGCATTAATAATAGTTTTTAAGAGCTCATCTCCTGATGTAATAATTCGTGATTTTATGGCTTTTATAAGCATAATTTTTAGCTATTTACTTCTTATATGTAATATTGTTCTATAACATTTATGCAGTTTTGTCCATTACAGTTAATTGACCTTGGGCTTTGCCTTTGTTACTATGATCTGAACATTGAGATTAAGGTAAATAGTAACAGTGTTATGAAAAGATGTTATCGTCGAGTCTATTTTTGGAGACACACTTCTCAGAGACACTAAGTAAAGCCCTTTGAAAACTAGTATAACCACAATGTTGTCGCTTCGCGACATTACTTGGTACGCAACTTCATGCGTCATCGTAGCAGATAAGGTTGAGCGGGATAAAGCCGTAGTTCAATTCCCATTTAGGATCCTTTAGCCCCTTCAACCGTATCTGCTCTGTATTGGTTCTCCTTGACTAACCGAACCACCCCTACCGCAGTCTGGTGTCTTCTCTTCACCTTTATGGTGGTTATAGACACACCCACGGACGGTCCTTGGCCGGACTGGAAACATCAGCCGAAGCAAAGCAGACGTAACGAACTTTCTAGTCAATTGTTCACAAAACCAAAACAAATTCCACACAAAAACAAATATTCTCAGCCGTAACTTTTTTATTATTTTTGCGGCCGATAGGATATCGGAATTTAACTCCCCCCGCCTAGCGGGGGGTTTTTTAATGCCTTTTTAAAAAAGTCTGTGCGCGCAGACTTAGGTATTTTTGTAAAAGTGCAATTTAGCTAACACTTGGAGGCGTAACCACTGGTGCCGGAACTACTATCTGCTGTTCTATTTGAACCTGAGGTTGCACATTTAAGGTACCCATAGGCGCTGGTACAGCAATAATAGGTGCTTGTTCTAAGCCCAGCTGAGCTTTTTTAAGCCATTCAGGCGTTTGAGCAGGTGCTTCTGGTTTTACCTCTGAGCCTTGCGCAGTAGTAATAGTGCTTGGTTCGGGTGCGACTTGTGTTGGAGTGGCTGTATTTAGAACTGCTTCCGCAGGCACAACGGGCGAAGCCACCAAAGGCCTATTGCCTTTTTCTTCCATAACCATTTTTTCAATCTGTTCATCTTTTCCATCTTTAGAAAGGTAGACCGTTTGGATAGGATAAGGTACCTCTATGCCTGCATCATCTAAAGCTTGGCCAATATTAATTATTAGCTGGTTTTTTACTTTTATCCCTTTTCCTTTTTCCACCCAGGCATTAATTTTAAAATTGATAGAGTAGTCACCCCATTCATACAGCACAACCGATGGCTTAGGTGTAACTAAAACCCCCTGAGTTGCTTTAACGGTATCTAACACTATTTTCATGGTTTGTTTTAAATCGCTGCCATAAGCAACGCCATTCATAAGTTGAACTCTCCTATAGGGGTTGGCACTAAAATTAATTACCTGGTTTTTAAATAAATCGGCATTTGGCACCATAATTTTTGTGCCATTAAATGCTT
>CAYMDR010000127.1:0-3823 GCA_964389195.1 uncultured Candidatus Peribacteria bacterium
AGCCTTGTTAACATATCAGCAATTTGATCGGGCATCATAGCTTTATGTGTTTTGTAGATAAATAGTAATTATTTTAAAACGGCAGATAAAAGATGTGGTGCAGGACTTCAGTTTTCAGACTTTTCATTTCAGTATACCTGAAATTTAAAGTTTGAAAACTGAAAATTTGTACCCTACCAGCTTGATTTACGAATGCCAGGAATTTTAGCGTCGTTGGCTAATTCTCTAAAACAAATTCGACATAGTTGAAATTTTCGCAAAAATCCTCGTCTTCGACCACATTTCCAACAACGACGGACTATTCGGGTAGAAAATTTTGGTTTACGTTTTGATTTAATAATTTGTCCTTGTGTTGCCATATCTATATAATATACCGCTTATTTAGTTTTGTTATTAGTTGGTGTGGTAATAAAAGGGAACCCCAAATTAGTAAGCAGCGCTTTTCCTTCTTTCTTATTTTTAGCACTGGTACTAATAATCACTTGGAGGCCATGCACTTTGTCTATTTCTTCAAGCTTAACTTCGGGAAAAGTAATGTTTTCTTTAAAACCAATCGTATAATTTCCTTGAGCATCGAACCCCCGTTCGGAAAGGCCGTGAAAATCACGTACGCGTGGCAAGCCAATTCGTAGTAATTTTTCTAAAAAGTGATACATTCGAGGACCGCGCAAGGTTACCTTAACTCCAATATCCATTCCCTCTCGAATTTTAAAGTTAGAAATAGATTTTTTAGCACGAGTTCGTATTGGTTTTTGGCCTGAAATTTTGGTAAGTACTTTTTCGACATTCTCAATAAAATGTGGTTCTTTTATAAAACGTCCCACTCCAGCATTAATAACCACTTTTAAAATTTTAGGGACTTGCAAATAATTAGTGTAGCCTAAATCAGCCATAATTTTAGGCACAAGTTCTTTTTTATATGTTTGATAAAAATCAGAATGCTTCATAATATATTAATCAATAAATCCTTTGCATTTTCGACACCAACGTTTTTTCTTATCTCCATCCATTTTATAGCCTACTCGGACTCCTTTGCCACATTTTGGACAAAGCAAACTTACTTTACTTGCATCAAGTGGACTCGCCAGTTCCAAAATTTGTCCTTTTTCACCTTGTTTACGAGTTTTTAGGTGTTTTTTCATGATATTAAGCCCCTCTACTACCAAACGGTTTTCAACTGGAAATGTCTGAACAACCTTACCAGTTTTGCCGCGGTCTTTTCCACTTAATATTTTTACTTGATCTTTAACTTTTATTTTCATATATATAGTTGCAAGTTGAAAGTTACAAGTTGCGAGCAAAGTAGTTCTTTAAACTTTCAACTTGCAACTTTCAACTAGTTATAATACTTCTGGGGCCAAAGAAATAATCTTCTGGAACCCTTTGCTTCTCAGCTCTCGAGCAACTGGTCCAAAAATACGAGAACCTTTCGGGTCTTTGGTTTTACGATCAATAATCACCACCGCATTTTCATCAAAACGAATATAGGTGCCATCACTACGGCGATGTTCCTTTTTTTGGCGTACGAGTACTGCATGCACTATTTCACTCTTTTTTACCAAACCTCTTGGACTCGCTTCTTTAACTACACAGGTAATGACATCACCAATAATTGCATAGCGTTTTTTGTATCCCCCCAAAACGCGAATACACTGTAATTTTTTTGCTCCGGTATTATCCGCTGCTTGTAACATGCTGCGATGTTGGATCATACAAAAAGTGTTACTTCTTTAAAACAGAAACTAAACGCCACCGTTTGGTTTTAGATAATGGGCGACATTCCAAAAATTCTACTTGATCTCCGACTTTCGCTTCTTTTTTTTCATCATGAACATGGTATTTTTTAGTTACCCGGTAAGCTTTGTGATATTTAGGATGCATCTTCATCGTGTCTACTTTTACAACAATGGTTTTATCCATAGCAGCAGATACAACGATGCCGATAAATCCTCTGATATGTTTTGATGTGGTCGATAACATACATTATTTAGGAGTTACTACTCGTTTTCAATTCTTTAAAAGACTTGAGATGCGAGCAATCGTTTTCTTGAATACTTTAATTTTATGAACCTGCTTAGACTCTTGATTCATAACTTTGATATACTCTTCGTGAAGTAACTTTTTTTGTTCTTTCAAAAGTTCCTTCAATTCTTGTTTATTTTTATTTTTTAATTCAACAAAATCCATATCACTTATTTAGATTTTTCTATAAATTTAGTCTTTAAACCAAATTTATACCCCGCTAATTGCATCGCCTCTTTAGCAGCCTCCCGTGTAATTCCTACCATTTCAAATAACATAGTGCCTGGCTTTACTATTGCCACGTAATGATCTGGAGTACCCTTTCCTCCTCCCATAGGGACTTCATTTCCTTTTTTAGTAACTGGTTTATCAGGAAAAATACGAATCCATACTTTACCTCCACGGCGCACATAACGCGTTAATACACGGCGAACAGCTTCAATCTGGCGACTAGTTACCCAACCATAACTCTCGCTTTTTAAACCGTAGTCACCAAATGAAATCTGATTGGCACGTGTTGCAACTCCTTTTTGTCTGCGTCTTCCTTTGTGCCATTTTCGATGTTGTACTTTTTTGGGTAAAAGCATATTCGCAAATTGATATCGTTTATTTTCGTTCAGTCTTCACTTTTTTAACCACTCCTTTTTCTGGCTTCTCGACCTGCTGCTTACTAAAGCGATCGTAAACTCCAAACGTTTCTCCAAAATACATCCACACTTTTATACCGATTTTTCCATACACAGTTTGAGCTTCTACAAATGCATAATCTACATGGCTTCTCAAGGTAATAAGCGACATTTTGCCAGCAGCTAATTTCTCAGTACGCGCAATTTCTGATCCATTAAGGCGACCGCTCATGCACATCTTCACTCCCTGAGCACCGGCTCCCATAACTTTTTGTATAGCTTGTTTCATAACTCTACGAAACGGAATACGACGTTCAATATCGAGGGCGGCACTTTGAGCAACAATTGGGGCAGATAAAGCTGGTTGGCGTAGTGCTTGGATATTTAATTTAACTTTAATTTTAAATTGTAAAAATTTTCGCTCAATTTCTTTTCGTACTATCTCTAAACCCTGCCCACTCCGACCAATGATCACTCCAGGCTTACCGGCCAAAATAGTAATCGTCATTTCTTTGGGACTACGTTCAATACTCACAGAGTCAACCTCTGATTCTTTTAACTTTTTGCTCAACCAGTTACGGATCTTAATTTCTTGCTTAAGATAATCAACCAACTGGTCTTTTTTAGCAAACCAACGTGAATCCCACGGGTAGATAAAAGGAGTGCGATGGATTTTAGGGTGTACTTTGTGTCCCATACTATAAATGAAAAATGTAAAAATCAAAATGTAAAATAGTGGAATTTTAAATTGTTATTTTTCATTTTGATTTTTTATTTTTGAATTTTTATTTTCTTCAAGTTCTTTTGAGCCGATCAAAACAAGGGAAATATGCGACGTTCTTTCTCGGATCGGTGTCGCTCGTCCATGTGCTCGAGGCATCCAGCGTTTTAAAACTGGCCCTCCATCAACCATAATACTTTTAACTTTTAACGTATTTTCATTCAAGGAAAAATTATGTTTGGCATTCGCAATTGCTGAGCGCACTAACTTTAAGACTGGTTTGGCAGCGCGTTTATTGAGTACCGAAAGTGTTCTTACTGCTGTATCAACTCGACGACCTCTAATCAGATCAGCTAATAAACGAACTTTTCGTGGGCTCATTCTTAAGAATCTTAATTGTGCGCGTACTTCCTGAATCATATTTTAAAACTCATTATTTTTATTTCTTAGGGGT
>CAYMDR010000128.1:0-3821 GCA_964389195.1 uncultured Candidatus Peribacteria bacterium
GAGGTATTTCTAAAGAATATGATATATCACTCGCTAGTGGGGGTGAGGTTATTAGCGCATTACGAAAATGTGGGATGACTCCTATTGATATCTTTATTTCAAAAGATGGTCAGTGGCATAGTGGTGGACTCCCGATTACGCCTGAAGATATTCCAAAAAAAGTTGATTGTATCTGGAATGCGCTCCATGGAGACGGGGGTGAAGACGGCACCCTTTCTGCGTATTTTGAATCACGAGGTGTTCCAGTAATCGGATCGGGTCAGTATGTAAGTGAGGCATTACATAACAAGATTCGTGCAAAGGAATTATTCAAACAATTTGATATTAAAACACCACAGCACGAATATATGCCAGAATATAACGAAATAATTTTTCCTGGGACTAAAGAAGAGTATGTATCACGAACTGCACAGAGGGTATGGCAAAGTTTTCCGCCACCATGGGTAATAAAACCACTTTCAAGCGGTTCTTCAGTTGGAGTAATGTTTGCCAAAACTTTTAGTCAACTGGAAGATGCATTACTGAGGGCGGTTGCCTCCGGAGGAGATTGGATGGTGGAGGAATACGTACACGGAAGAGAAATTTCTGTTGGAATAGTAGAAGGACTTCGAGGTAAAAAGCATTACACACTTATTCCAAAAGAAATACTTAAAAAAGATCCAGTTTTATTTTATGACGAGAGGATGCAAGGCGACTATGAAGCGCGCCCACTTCCGCATCGAGATGCTACCCTTAAAGAAAAATTAGTAAATATAATGACACATCTTTTTGAATGGTTGGGCATACGACACCACGCAGTTGGTGATTTTGTGGTTACACCACGAGGTATTTATTTGCTCGAAATAGATACTATTCCAGCGTTCCATCAAGATTCACTTTTCGTTAGGAATCTTGCAGATACAGGAATTACTCTTACAGAATTTGTACAACACCAAATTGATGTTGCTAAAAATAGGAAATAGGGTAGAATACCAGTACCTGTGAAAGGGCCCATAGCTCAGTTGGTAGAGCAGTGCTTTTGCAAAGCAAAGGTCAGCGGTTCGAATCCGCTTGGGTCCACCATACGAAACTTGTTCGGAATTAAATAAGCGGAGCGATTTTGCGGGAGCGTTAGAAGTTGATAGGGGCTATATCAGCAATATTGAGAATGGAAAGAAAAATCCCACTCTTGCGACAGTTTCTAAAATAGCTAATGCGCTCGGGGTTTCCCCCGATGAGCTTTTGAAATAATATGGAGGCAATTTTTAATGAAATTTTTAGAGCATTCGGTTATCTGCTAATTGCAGGCGTTGCTTTGGTTGCCTACAACATGGCGCGCGATAATGCGAAAGGTGGCAACCTAAAAATGGTTTTATGGAAAGGACTTTTGTGGTGTGGAGGAATTGCATTGTTCGCGAGTGTAACTCTAGGAAATCCTACTTGTGAACAGCAATCCGATCCTGTTTACGGGGGTTGCGAACAATACGCCGATGACGGTTATGAACCGACCACTGAACAGCGAGTTGCTAACTTTGCCTACTTTATGACCTTGTTATATATCCCTGTAGTTTTCGGAGCTTTCAAGGGAAAAGATGAGTAATTATGATAAAATATAAAAACATATAAGGATTGACCCAAGACGACTTGGCGAAGAAAGCAGACATCAAGTATTCAACGCTCACAAAAATTGAGGGTGGTGTCGTTACAAAACCAAGCGTTCAGACAATACAAAAAATCGCCAAGTCGTTAGGCGTTCCGATGGAGGAATTACTAAAATAACTTTAATTATATGGGAATACTATCTGATTTTTTTGGAAAACAAGCTCCGTCAAAATCGCCCTTAGAAAAGTTTGAGGCGATAAAAACTTTTGTACAACAAAAGACGGAATTTCTTATGAATAAAGATTTTGACGGGATGAGCCCAGAAGAAGCCGCGAATAAAATTATGTATCAGACGATGGATCAAGCCATAAGAGAAAAATTGAGTGAGGAGGAAAATAGAAAAGTTGATAAGGCGAATGAGGTAAAAAATGTATTGGATACTCTAAAAGAGGAGGTAAGCAATGGTCGTATGACCGAGGCAGAATTAGTAACAATTCTTGAGTCGCAAGAATTTAAGGATTATTCAAAAGTAGAATAAATATTATGAGTAAAATATTAAAAACATTACTTGGTTATTGGTTCGAAATTTTAGCTGGTGGAGCAATATTGGTTTTCGCGGACGATATTAGGTGGTACTTATTTTATCTTTTGATAATCCTACTCCTAACTTCCGAGAGACGAACTGATTACTTAAGAAAACTTATCAGGGTATTCCAAGTTACCAATGAGGGAAAATTGATGGGAATAATGAAAAAACTCAAAGTAACAAAAGAGGAGCTTCAAGAAATTGGAGATGAGACAGAGAATAACCTTACAGAGGAACAGCGAAAATCGCTGTATCAAGATATGGATGACCTAGGTTTGAAATAGTAAGCGTTCATTGATTTGACATATTTATTTTGCTACAATAAACACATTATGACCAAGCAATCATCGCAAAAAATAATCTCAAAAGTGGCCTCAAAAAAGGTTTTGAAGCAAAACGCGGAAGCGTTGAAATCCTATGGCTTCTATAAAGAAACTTCCGACCTACTTGATCGGGCTGATATTGCATTGGGAAGAAAACCAGCTTTCAAGTCGGCTACTGACTCAACGCTTAATTTTGAAATGAAAGCTTATGGAACCTACTCAACAACCGCGCAAAAAATTTAAGACGGCGCAAGATTGGTATAATTTCCTGCAATCCAAAAATGGGATCATAAGCGGACCAGAGTTGTTTGAACTTCGCAAAGCGTGCTATGCGGAAATTGAAAAACATCGTGGCCGTCCTCTTTTAATTTACGCCACTAAATTTTTAGATGGTGTGCCACCGGGTACGCCAAATTTTATTGACCTTTCCGATGTGGATGGTTTTACCGACCTCATAAATTCGGTAAAGGGCAAGTCAGTTGATGTACTTTTACATAGCCCTGGCGGCAGACCAGATGCGACAGAGCGTCTTGTTGGTTTATTGCGTAATAAGTTTGAGGAGGTGCATTTTCTTATCCCACACTCTGCCTATTCTGCGGCCACGATGTTGGCTTTGTCTGGCAACTCTATCGTTTTGCACTCTAGCGCAATTTTGGGGCCAATTGACCCACAAATAAACGGCGTTCCCGCTCGTTCCATAAAGCATGGTTTTGAAAAAGCAAAAGAAAGAATTGCGAAAGAAGGCCCCGAAGCCCTGCCTGCATATATTCCGCTCATTGAAAAATATTCGCTGGAACTTTTGGAACTTTGCGAGGATTCGGAAAAGTTATCAAAAGACCTTGTTTCTGAATGGCTTAAAAAATATATGTTCAAGGGCGAAAAGGTTGATAAAAAGATCAAAAAGGCGGTGACTTATTTTTCTGATTACGACACCCATTTGATGCACTCACGCCCTTTGCCAATGGATAAGCTCACCGCCTTTGGTTTAAAAATTGAACTTGCCGACGATACGCTTCAAGATTTGCTGTGGGAATCGTATATTTTACTCAATGGGTTTTTCAATATCAGTCCGTTCGTGAAGTTATACGAAAGTGTCCATGGCGTATCATGGGGCAAGCAATTTCAACAGGTTTTTGTTGGACCGCAACCCCAACAAAAAATCAAACCCCAGCAGTAATTCATAGTAGCCGCCGTTACAAAAAGAGAAAGCCGAAGCCTGCGCGGATTCCTTCCCAGACCCCCCCGCGCGGGTGAGTCCATCGCCCCGCCTCCTTTGCCCCAGAAAAATAGTGGCGGGGCGCATCAGGAGTTCCGTTCAAAAAAGGTTCGCG
>CAYMDR010000129.1:0-3816 GCA_964389195.1 uncultured Candidatus Peribacteria bacterium
CTTTGACGCGCCAAGAAACAGCCCTGGTGGTTGAAAAAGGCCTTACCATTGGCGGTAAATCACTTATTGAACATTTGGAAGCGATTAACCATGCCCAGGCAATGGCATATATCAAAAATTTAGTTGGCAAAAAAAGACAGAATCTTACGGAAAAAGACCTACTAAATATCCACCAGATTATTTTAAGCAAAATTGACGATACCAATGCAGGAAGATACCGCAACGTTCCGGTTAGAATCGCAGGCTCAACCGTAATAATGCCTAACCCTCTAAAAGTACCAAACTTAATGTTGGAATTTACAACCTGGCTTCATGGCAAAAATAATGAACACCCACTAAAAATTGCCGCTGATGCTCATTATAAATTGGTTAGCATTCACCCGTTTATAGATGGCAACGGACGAACGGCGCGCTTATTAATGAATCTTCTCTTAATGCAAACAGGCTACCCACCCGCACTCATCAAAAAAGAAGATCGTCTTAAATACATTAACGCTATTGAAAAAGGCCAACTTTTTAGCGATATGGATAATTATTACCAGATCATTTATAAAAGCGTAGAAACATCACTCGATATTTACCTTAAAGCCTTAGAGCAAAAAGAACCTGCTGAAAACCACCAACCCTTATCTCCCGCTCAAAAACTTCTCAAAATCGGCGAACTTGCCAAAGCCACTGGCGAAAATGTATCCACCATTCGTTATTGGACTCAAGAGGGACTTTTAGAGGTAGCCCAACATACAGATGGGGGTTATCAGCTCTATGATAAAACGATGATTGAACGCGCTCAAAAAATACGCAAACTCCAAAAAGAAAAACGTCTAACCATTCAAGAATTAAAATCAAAAATTGATTTTAAATGATACATATTAGAAATTTACTAAAAAGAAAAAACTCAAAACAAACTACAAAAACTCACCTCTTTAGCCGATCTCGCAAAAGAAACACCTACTGATGATTATCAATCGTAACCACGATAAAATCTCCATCTTCAGCAAAATAACCGATAGCACGAAATTGTTTGTTAATACGAAAATACCAAATATCATCTTTTTTGGGTTGTCGCAGTTTAAACGAAGCCTGAGAAAGTTGCCCCTGAAGCAAATACTGTTTCGCTTTCTGATATTGTTTAAGCAAATTTCTGGCTTCTAAATAAGGTAACACTTCTTTATTTTCTAAAATTCTCTTAATAATCACTTTTTAAATATTTAAAAATTCTGTTTTAGAAGTTCTTTTAGATTGAGTAATTTTTTGCTTTAAATCAGGCGTTAAATCTTTCTCAGGTAAAGGCACTAAATCGGTATGAAAATAATTTTCATATTCCTCAATATCCATTAAAACTGCCATAGGTTTGTTATTAACAAATATATATTTCTTCCCTTTTTTTAGATTTTCCAAACATTTTTTAGTATGGAGCCGTAAATCTGTAACCGAGACACATTGATCTTTTATCATATAATTTATAGTTAAATTTATATACTAATTATATGATATATTTATCAATAAAGTAAAGTCAGGGATAAAATGATTTTATCTCTACAATTTTTTTAAATATTTTGTCCCGAGAAATCAGAGTTAGATGAAAAACCTTAGCAGTCGCTGCAATCAATGCATCTGGAAATGTTAAAGGATAAGATCTCTTTAAATAAGCAGCCTCCCTTGCCCCATAAAAATCTATATCCAAAACGGGAAATTTTTGCAGAAAAGCATCAATAAAAGAGATAACATTTTTATCTCCGTTCAAATAATAAATTAAGATGTTGGAGCCTAATAAATACATTCAAAAGCATTACTTCCATTCTTTCCGTAGTTGCTTTTGATATTTAAGTCCATCACCAAAAATGCCCTTACCTTTGCCAAAAAACTTAGCTGTATTTTTCTGCTTAGGGAAAATAAAAATTTTAACCTCCGCCCCATTCTTAAAATTCGGGATTTTTTGCCCTGAAATAATTTTACCATCCTTAATTTTGCCCGAAATAACTTTCGTCATGAGGAGAGATGTAACTTCTATCGACATTCTAATGAGGAGTTAAAAATTTAGCAACGCACTCATAATGCTCTTTCCACTTAAAATTTTTCTAAACAGATTCTTAAATTTTCAGTCACAATTTATTCTCCAAATAATGCCGCCGCCTGAGTCGTTGTTGAAGCGCGGACGCCACTAATCGCAGCAGCTTCTCCGGGCAAAATCGGTTTTATCAA
Source organism: uncultured Candidatus Peribacteria bacterium (assembly GCA_964389195.1). GTDB lineage: Bacteria > Patescibacteriota > Gracilibacteria > UBA1369 > UBA1369 > CAYMDR01. The sequence goes on from CAYMDR010000129.1 coordinate 2,203, forward strand.
ATTAAGCCGACAAACTTTAACATCAGTATCCTTGCCATTTGGTTTACCTTCATAAATATAATCTTTACCTCTCAAAAATAAGCCGGCGCCCTCGCCCTCCAAAATTTTCAGGAAAATCGTCTCATCTTCCGGATTATCAGGACGATAACCATTATTATAAAGCCACACCAAAACATCCAACTGCCCGATACTAGCTCCCATCTTAATATCCTGCTTGGTCTCTTTGGTTGCGATAAGTCGTACATACTCCTCGCAAACTCTTAAAACAGCACTCGCGAGGCCTTGCCCCCGAAATTTTGGATCAATAATACGATGCAGGAGCTCAAAAAGATTACCTTCTCGCCGCAAAATCATTGATGCCATACTTTCGGATCCATTAATAGTAGATAAACCAAAAAACGTTTGTTCAACATTGCGAAGTGGTTGACGTTTTTCCAAAATTAAAACAAGACCCTTGTTACCATCCATCAAGGGACGTTTTACTCGAAAACGTTCAACAATACTTGCAGGAAGAGAAAAATCTTCAAAAACTTCACAAAGTACACGATGCATCTGTTCTTCCAAGCCTCGCAAATCAGTAAAGCACTGAGGTGGAGGTAAAGAATAATCAGGCTCACCCCAAGTAGGCGCAGAATAATATGGAAATCTATCTTTTAGCTCCGCATAATCAAGTTTTTGAGGTAGTTCAAGCATAGTAATTTACAAACATCACCCTAATTCATGCCACCCGCACTGCCATTTCCCGCATTTTGTCCCTGCTCCTCTGCAGGAATGCGTAAAATTTCGTCAAAATCGGCCGCGTGCATGGTAAAGAGCGATTCCAAGCCAGCATTTTCATCAAACGCTTGCCGCGCATCCCCCAAAGAAAACCGTAACGGATCATTAGCATCCAGCAAGCGTACTTTCAAAATTTGCTCAAGCCGCTGCAATGTTTCAGCATCAAGTTTGCCCTCAAATCTCTTCCGCAAATCAGCCAAAGCATCAAAATAAACCTGGCGCGCCCCAACACCTGCCATCCCATCAATATCCCTAGAAGATAAAAGCCCATGAATAAGCCTTTCGCCATCATCAAAATCACTAAAAACCAAACAGATCTCAAAGTGCGTCCCCAAACGCAAAACTCCCACCAAAGCCTCATTCCATGGCACAGCCTCCGGCAACACCTTTTCCATCGGCGCATCCAGTCGCCCAGCGGTTCTATCAAGATCAGATGACATGGGGGAGGAAAGAGTAAAAAATAAGCATTCCCAGAAAGCAGCTATTGACATTTACCGTATTTATTGTATGATGTCAAGCTGTTTCGATATGGTTTATGCCATACCACTCAGCGCTTTGTTCTTTAACAACATGAGAGATTTATAGGTTCTTTCCTGCACAGAAAGTGGGATCAGCAACTTGCTAAACAACCTTTAGCAGCTTGCTGGACCCAGGATCTGTAGCTACCCATGTTTTTTGTGGGAAGTGAAAGAATCTGGGAAAGGGCGACCGCGCATCAGCAATGAACGCGATCGCTACGATTGGAACTCCCCGGCGCGCGTCGAACGCGAAGTCCGGGAATACATCTGGAGCGACCCATGAACTTTCAGCTGTCCCGTTCACTCGCGGCCCTCTCCG
>CAYMDR010000130.1:0-2549 GCA_964389195.1 uncultured Candidatus Peribacteria bacterium
ATGTCGACATCGCTTTTTTCATCTGCTGTGCCACGGGCATATGAGCCAAAAAGAGATGCTTTTTTGACCCCGTACTTTTTTAATACCGGAATGATGTTATTGGTTAGATCTTCCATGTCAATAGTATAACATCAAGCTGGATTAATAGGTTGTATTGCGGCTGATATGAAAATCGAGGGGCAATCCCCTGTCTGCTCTATACTGTAATGGTTTTACAAATTATTTAAATTTAGCCTCGAAATCAACTTTTAGCCTGGTTCTAATCAGGTTTTTTCGTTTTTTGGAGTTAGTCTGGAGGTTTTGGTTACTGGATACAGGAGTAGGACCTACTTATCCCAACTTTTTAAAATATCTATAATTTTATATAGCGCTGATACAACAGAATGTAGCATTTGGCTACCTTGTTGAACAAAAGGCTCCCTTGTGTCAATTCTTAGTGACAAAAAGACATCGTCAATTTCTATGCTGGGTAAATGAGCATCTCCTAATCTTAAATCATAGACATTGAACAGTGGCGCCATTATTAAACTTGCTTTGTTTATACCAACTTTAGTGGTTAGTAGGAATTCAAGTGATTTTAATGATCCGAGCTTTTTCCCTTTTGGAGGAAAAGCTATTGAATACAAACCTTGAGTGTTAATACTGTCAGCGGTAATTCTTGCAATATCTTTTGCCAATGAAAACAATCCAGCTTTATCTAAAGCTCTAAACCTATGTGTTTTCTCAAGGATTTCTGGAATTGCTTCATGATTAATAAACAGATCAATACCTAATTTTTGTTTTGCAAAGTAATTTGCCGCTTTAATCCCTAGTTTAAGAAATTCCTCAGGAGCTTGAGTTTTTGCTGGGTTGGCCTTAACCTGGGAAGCCAACAGTTCGGCAGACACACCTCCATCTGGTGAAGTGTTATGACCAACCCAAATTTGTTGTTGCCACTCTGGTAAGAGACCAATATCGTTGGCAAAAACATTTACTAATCCCAAATCGTTAACACCAAAATGAACACCATAATGAGGTGAGCAGGCGACCTCCCCCGTATTTCTTGTATACCATTTAAGTGATCCACCTCTACGGTGAGAAAGAGCCATGATCACATCGGGTTTGAACCAAAGCCATTTTCCGTTATCAATCAAGTCGTCCCCGCTTGTTTTTGTCCCCTTTTCGTCAGTTATAAAATATGTTGAGGAGGAAACTTTATCTCCTTTTACTCGTTTACTTTTATTCCCAGGCTCTAGCCATTCTGATCCCCAGAATTCCCCCATTACTTTATATAGTTTTTTTCCTTTGAAGCCTCTTTCCCATTGATCGGACAGAGTATTGTCATCAGTTGGCGGAGTAGAAATATCCGGTATATCCTGAACTTCGACAGGGTCGGTCCTGGCTACATGGAAAACTGCCCATTTTTCACCATATGGGTGCCCGCCTTCGTGAATTGGCCATGCTCTGCCTTTCCATCGTCCATTGCTACGCTGCTGAGGGGTTTCTTTTTCTGACTTCCAACTAATATTAGGATCACTTTCAAAACAAGCACTCCTACTTGTATAGAAAGTGGCGTACAAACCCATGTTTCGTGCACATAAATAATCTACTAGATAGTCTGCTTTTATCTCTATACGTGCCGGGTGCGTCTCCTTATCTCTTGTAAACTTAATTACTTCTACATACCCTTCGCTCGGAGACAACCACGTATCGCCTTCTCTTGTCAAACCTAAAGTAACAGTTAAATCTTGATTCGGCTCCCACTGTGTTTTTTCTAAACTGTTTCCAGGAGTTTCTAGCACTAGATGTAAACCCTGAAGATTTCCCTGATGATGTTTATAAACATCAGCCGGAATATAAATATTTTCTCTATCATCATAAAAACCGGAATGGGAATGACTAATACCAATATCCTCCCACCCAAGTTTCATTGCTTCTTCTTTGCAACTTACCGGAATTGCAACGCTCCCCAGCCCAAAGAAAATTTCCTTAAATCCAGCATATCCATATTCACCGGTAGATATTTTTTCAGTAACTCGCAAAGGAATCCAAATCTTTTTATTCAAAATTGATGGGAGATCGCACAATTCAAACCATTTTTTGTCAATTTTATTTGGAATCGTATTATATATTTTCATATCATGGTCGATCTCTGAGCTAAGACGGATCACAATTTGTGCCATCAGTTCCCTAATGATAAGGTACCTTCACCGCAAAGATCATTCCGTAACCTGATTTTATCACTTTTTATATAATTGATTCATGAAACAAAACATTTACGACACGGAAAAGTTTTTCACCAAATACAGCCAAATGAGCAGGTCGGTAAATGGCCTTGCCGGCGCCGGCGAGTGGAAAACTTTGGAAAAGATGCTCCCCAACTTCCGGGGGAAAAAAGTGCTCGACTTGGGCTGCGGATATGGCTGGCATTGCGAGTATGCTTACGAGCACGGAGCGGCGGCCGTGACCGGTGTCGATATTTCCGAAAAGATGCTCGCGGTCGCAAAAAAGAAAACTTCGAAAAATCATGGACTACAGTTTCACTGCAACTGTGGAAGAAGAGTTTGATG
>CAYMDR010000130.1:2559-3742 GCA_964389195.1 uncultured Candidatus Peribacteria bacterium
ACTTCGAAAAATATAACATATATCCACAAGGCGCGTGAAGATGTGGAATTTCCTAAGAACTCTTTTGACGTGGTAATTAGCTCGCTAACTTTCCACTATTTAGTTTCTTTTGAAGATATAATCAAAAAGATCCATAAATGGCTTACCGCCAAAGGCGATTTTGTATTTTCTGCTGAGCACCCGGTATTCACAGCATACGGCACTCAAGATTGGTATCGAGATGCCGAAGGTAAAATTCTCCACTTCCCCGTTGATAATTATTTTACTGAAGGCAGGCGGGAAGCCAACTTTTTGGGAGAAACGGTGATTAAATATCACAAAACTCTGACCACTTATCTTAATGGTCTTTTACAGAACGGTTTTGAAATTACCGGCATAGTGGAGCCGCAACCCAGTAAGGAATTACTGGAAAAGATGAAAGACGAACTGCGACGGCCGATGATGCTGATTGTCTCGGCGAGGAAAAAAATCTTATTTTAGAGGACGGATTTATTTACCAAGCATACTGAATTTTTTCTATCCTTACGGCTACACTATCCGTAAAGTTGCTTCCACACGAGGAAGGATTTTCACATAGGCTCATTTTCAGGCTGAAATTTTTCGAAGCGGAAATGACCGAATTACCTTCGCTTGAGTCGTAGTCAATAAGTAATTTATTGGTCCCTTTCTGCAAATACATTATTCCCAAATCTTTATTAGATATGTGTCCGAACTGGTCTATATAGCTACTAAAGTATGTGGTTGTATTTTTATAATTTCCGCTTGTTGCGTTGGCGATCGCCTTTTGTTCAACCCCTGGATTCTGGTCGTAAGAATATGTGATATCGAGTACTTGCGGATACACCATAGCTATGAAATCTGACGAAACATCGATGACGCAGTCGAAAATAATATGCTGACCTTTCAGGCTACCATTGCATTCGGTTATTTTTACTTTTTGATCAATGTCCGATTTTTCAGCTGAGTAGATGTTCGAGTGTATGTAGGAAGTTATATCCGAAAAATACTGAATCATAAAAACTACAATAAATGGCAGGAGTACGAATGCTATTTTGGCGGCACGGTTTATATCGAGGCTTTTGCCGAAGATTTTTAGTAGAAAGGCCTGGATCGAGGCGATTGCGATGCCGAAAAAAATCAGATAATAAAATAAGAATATAAGTATGAATCCAATGGGAGGAAA
>CAYMDR010000131.1:0-2467 GCA_964389195.1 uncultured Candidatus Peribacteria bacterium
TATCACGAGCGTGTTGTTTAATACGTTGCATTAAACAATCAGTTTCCCCAATGTATAAACTCGACTTGCCATCCTTACCCAATATAGAATCTAATAAACTACCGCTTGAAGACTCCTTTGCAAAAAGCATATATAGCGCAGGTACACTAGCTAAGTTGTGCTCATTGGCTTGCTGAAGAGCGCTTCTAGGACAAACAATAATTTTTCCATTCCAATTACTTAAACTGAGCACCCTCATACCATAAGGTGTACCATCAACTAAAATAATGCTAACTGTTTTGGTCCTCATACATTATTTTTTGTACAAAATCTTCTTATCCCAGCCTTCTTTTAAGATGAAGTTGATGCAACGTTGGATCTCCTCATCAGAAAACTTATCAGCCTTAGTATTTAATTCCTGCTCTGGCGTCTCCCAGTTTTGAAAATGACTTTTGATAACTGCAAAGTCCGTACTATTTGTATCTAGTATAGATTTACATACCGTTGCGAGCAGTTCCACCTTTTTACCAGTGGCATTTTTTAGATGCTTAGCTAGTTTGTCCATGCCATCACGAACCTGCTGTACAAGCTCATATTTTGTGTCTAGAAGCCGATTTGCCTTATTGCAGAGCACTAAACCACCATGTTGGTCCTTAGCAAAATACTGTTGCTTAATGCCTGCGTACACCGCCTTCTTGATACTACTATCGTATGGGCCGAAACTTTGATTTTTAAACTGTATACCAAGAGGTACATTAAAAACGTGCTGTAGAAGGAATGCATACTTAGCGGTCACCATTTCCCCGAATCTATATTTAGTTTTTCCATAGCCTTCAATAATGGCACCAATCCCTTGTAAAAGAGCAAAGGTCTTTTTTTGACTTGATTTCACAGTAACTTCTTGTGTTACCAACTTGCCATTAAACGCATAGTTAAGTATAGAGGATTTTAAGTTCTCCAAATCTTCTAGTTGGCTATTCAATATATTGCCTTCTAGTTCTACACACTTATAAAGTGAAGTAAGTTTATCAATTATTCTTTTTTGTTCGGTTATTGACGGCAGCGGGAATGCTATTTTTTTAATAATGGTTAAGTTCAAATTTGGCTGGGTTCCACCACTAGCCTTCTTTCTCAAATCGATATATGATTTTTTTAAGAAGAATTTTAAATATCGTGTTAAAACTCTACTTTCATCCGGCTGAATAGCTGCTAACGCTTGGTTAATTGTAGTTTCTATTCTTAACTCAGACACTTGACCCATAGTTTTTCCCTGCCCATACATTGCAACAACTATAGTACCCACTGGGAACATTTTAAGTCTGCACTCTGCTAACGCTTCTTTAGTTAGCAAATCACTTGCCTGTGTGACATACTCATTATTAGTAGCTTTACTGGTAATCCAATTTACAGAACCGTTGGTATAGTATTTGCTTTTACCCTTCAATGGTGTTACACCAGTACCAACCATAGCCACATCTTCTACAGTAATCTCGGGGTATTTCTTTGCTAGTTTTTTGAATAAGCTGTCCATTTCAAAAACAAGGAGGTTATCTAACTCATTTAAACTCTCTTCAATCAATCCAACTGCAACATCAATTTTTTCAAAAAGTACATCGAGTTTTTGAATTATTTTTTGCTGTTCAGCAATCGGCGGTAAAGGAATTTTAATTTTTTCTAAATTTTTTCTGCTAATTCTCCTTCTTGTGCTACCAGCCGATAATCTATTGACCTCTTCTTTTGCTAGTGGTGAATTAAAAAAATAAGAAATGTAATGGTTATTATACTTTGCATCATTTTGTCTTAAAATGGCTACGTCAACTGACGTTAAAATTTTATAGGGTAAATCGGGTACAATGCAACTTTTTGCTAGTGGGTCACCCAATCGACTGATTAACACATCGCCAGCATGAAGGAATTTACCATTTAACTCTTCAGCTTTGTTATTACTAAGCCATTTATTAGACTTATCAACAAAATAACCATCTCCCACATCTGCGAGCTGTAATAAACGAACTTCCCTCTTACCTTCATAATCTTTCTTTAGCACCCAATTACCATCAGTAAAATCATTCGATTTTTCGATCAAATCGGCTATAGTGCTTTTACGCCAACCATGTGAAAATTTATCTATTTTATCCTCCATACTATTCATTCAAGATTGTTTCAATGCTATTTAACAATTCATCTATCTTACTACTGTTTTGCCTTATGTTTTGCAGTAACTTACGAGGTGACTCGTGCTCTACTCCTACTTCACTCTTGAGATTCTTTGCACTGAGGTCATAACCTTTAATATCACCCACCTTTACGACCCACGAATGGTCCGTCTCTTTTCGTGTTACATAGAGTTTTACAAATTCTTCTAGGTCCTCATTTTTAATAGGGTGATTTTTTGTAAGTTTCTTTTTTGACATCACTTCGTAGTACCAAATATCGCTTGTGCCACCCGTCCTCGCAAAAAAGCTAACATTGGTCTTCACACCACTAT
>CAYMDR010000131.1:2477-3663 GCA_964389195.1 uncultured Candidatus Peribacteria bacterium
ATCATAAATGGTAGCGATGCAATGGAAAGCAGTGTGAGCAACCAATTGAGGCTAAACATCACAGCTAAGCTAAAGGCTATCATCGAGAAAGAATTAAGCGCTCTGAATATCCCGGAGCACAAAAACCACGATACGGAAGAAAAACTCCAGCCGGCAGGCTCAAAAGAGTATGCACGTTAAAATCCTCTAGCATGAGCTTCTTTACCTGTTTAAATGCGTTATTATTCTGGAATAATACTCCTTCTGGGACAATAATAGCTGCCTTGCCACCAACTTTCAGCATCTTCATAAAATGCTGCAAAAATAGTAACTCAGTCGCGTTACTCTCAATTGGAAAATTTTGCTGTATCTGGGCCTTCTCCTTACCTCCAAAAGGAGGGTTTGCAAGTATGATGTCGTGCCTGTCTGATTCTTGAATATCCCGAATATTCGTATTTAGAGTATTCTTTTTATAAACATTCGGGCTTTCAATACCATGTAAAATCATATTCATTACCCCCATTACGTAAGCTAGCGGTGTTTTTTCATAACCATAAAACGTTGACTCCTGCAGCTTCTTCCATCCCTCTGCAGACAAGTTTTTTTGGTTCTTCATATATTCAAACGCCTCAACCAAAAAGCCACCACTGCCAATTGCGCCATCGTAAACTGACTGACCCACTTTAGGAGCTAAGCATTGCACCATGGCCTTGATAACTGGGCGTGGTGTATAAAACTCACCACTATTACCACCGTCACTCCCCATGTCCTTCAACAACTTTTCGTATACATGTGACAATTCAAATAAATTATCTTTACTTTGAAAGTCAAGCTCATCTACTAAATTCAATGCTTCTCGTAAAGTATGGCCACTCGCAATACGATTATCAATATAATCAAAAATTGAACCAATTTTATACTTAATAGTATGTATGTCCTGCGTTACTTCGTTAAAAGATTTAAGATAAGGAAATAGCTTTTTATCAACAAATGTTTTTAACTCATCCCCAGTTAATGCCTGCTTGATATCGGATTTACCGTCTTCATCCTTCGGACATGCCCATCTGCTCCAACGGTATTTTTCATCAATTACATAGTCATATGCCTTTCCTTTGAGTTCACCCTCATCGTGCTTTGTTTCTTCAAAATCGTTCAAAAATTTCAAAAATAAAATCCATGAAATTTGTTCGGTATAATGCATAGCACC
>CAYMDR010000132.1:0-3611 GCA_964389195.1 uncultured Candidatus Peribacteria bacterium
ACATGTGGAGGGAGCTTCAACTGCTCCTACAACAATCTCACAAGCTTAACTATCCAAGACGGATTTACCTATGGAGGGGGCTTCTACTGCTACAACAACAATCTAACTGATTTTACGCCGCCAGTCAGAACCACAGAAAAAGATTTTTTGAAAAAAGGCTTTTTGTATGCGGATGGTGTATTGACGAAGATTATCCATAAAAAAGGCAACGTGTACAAAACTAAACGTATCGGGTCTAACGAGATCGTCTATGTGGTTGAAGATGGAGTTTATTTTGCGCATGGAAAAACAGTGAAGGCCGCTCAAATAGACCTTGCTTTCAAGAAGTCGAACAGGGATATTGATGCGTTTATGCACATGGACAAATCCACAACAAAAACTCCAGAAGAATGGGCTGTTATTTATAGAATAATAACAGGTGCGTGCCAAGCTGGTGTTGAAATGTTTATGGAGGGTAAAGGGAAGCTGAAGAAAACATACACACTTGAGGAGGTTTTAAAAGAGACAGAGGGTGCCTATAACTTTAACCGCTTTTTGGAGGTTGTAGAATGATGAGCAAAGTAAAACATATAGATCAAGGCTTAATTTGCCGAAAGGGTCTAGAAAATGAAAAACGAAGAATTGAACCATGAATTTATGTCTGGGTACATTGACGGCCTAGACCCGTTTGCCCCTGATCCTAATGGTAATAGGCACCCAGCATACAAGCACTCGTTTGCTATAGGCCGGGCGGAGATATGCGGCAAACCAATACCAGCGCACGTTTCAAGAGCGCGCGCAGAATTGACAGAAAGGAATTTGAGATGACTGAAAAAACTTAAAGAAAGGGAAGGAAAATGAAAATATTAGACAGCGAAGACGTATTAGAGTATGTACCAAGTAAATCTTGTTTCTCTATTCAGAATTATAGCAATGTTGAAATAGACGGTGAAACAAAGACTGTTGTTGGCTTTTATGGTTTCTTTGTTTCTGAAGAAAATTTTGACGAATTTTATAAGAATATAAAAAATCAGTTTAATAATTTACGCAATAACGGCGATCTTTGGTCCGGTTACGAACAAGATATTAGAAATAAGAAAGCCCTTAAAAAATACAAAATGTGGGGTATAAAAGTCCGCGGTAAACATAATATTTTTATGGCTTTTGATAAAAGCCATCACGCAAAAGAAAAATGTAAACAGCTATTTGATATGGGAATTGTTTGCAAAATGGTTAAGGTGGTAGTAGAAAATGACGAATGAAAGCGCAGATCCGGCCCCTCTTTTTGTGACGGCGGCAGTTGTTACCATTTGTTCAGACGGTGGGGACATTATGCCTGCTCTTCTATTAGACTGCGGTCATGATGATAAAATGTTTTGTTTTGTTCTTCCTATAAATTATGCAGAGCAAATAGCTGAAGGCCTAAATGTCGTTATAAAGGAAATAAGAAATGAAAAATGAACTATCAGAGCCAGCTTGGTCCGGTTACGAACAAGATATCCCCGTAGCACAAGGGCCAGTGCAGCCCGCTCATAACGGGTCGGTTGCAGGTTCAAATCCTGCCGGGGATACCAAACCGCCTTTTATACCGCATTTAAAAACGGCTCTAATGAACGCAACTTATCCATCTTACGGGGTTCACGCGGACTGTCCGAAATGCGGGGAGAAATTTGTACAAGACGTAAGAGAATGGTTTTTGTTGTGCGGTAATTTTGAACACGCGAAGGCTATTTTAGATGCGGCGCGTGCATACGCTGAATTACAGAAAACAGAGCGGGATCAGCGTGGCGCAGAAAAAGGCACCGGCGCACAGAAAGGAAGCACGAAATGAGAATATATAACAGTAAAGATTTTCTTGATTTGCCAGAAGGGAAAATTTCCAGAAAGCCGAACGCATGTAAGTTTGTTGTTCCTTTGTGCGATGTTCATGTTAGTGATAACGAAAAATCTGCGGACGTTTGGCTAGAGCCTGATTATTTTTCAGACGCAGAGGTGTTTAAGTTGTGCAATTGGTTTATGCGCCTTTCAATGTTTCGCGCGAATAAGAGAAAGGAAACAAGAAATGAAAACTTTAGACGACCTTAAAATAAACGTCCCATCCGTAAGACGTGGTGACGCGAAAGATACTGTTTCTATTATAAATACACGCCGTTACGCTTTTGGTTGGAATGACTGTATCAATTATCTCCGCGCCCAAGGATTGCTCATGGTTTGGCAACCGATTGAGACCGCGCCTAAGGATGGATCATTTCTTGTCTTTTATAAAGGGACTATACTTGAAGCAGAACGATCTCTAGACGGGGTCAGATCAGTAAACGATCAATACGGCGTTATATATTATCCAAAGGCATGGATGCCGCTCCCAAAGGCAGGTGGATGATGGATAAGTCCCCCCTTAATTTAGAAGCGATAAATAAAGCAAAAGAACTTCTTGAACAAAACTGTTCTATAAGCCCCGACCTGTCCAGCTTTTTAACCAATAGGAGAAAAAAGGAAATGACTGTTCAAACAGAACGTGAGAAGCGCGCGGAATATGCCCGCACGTATTATCTAAAAAACAAAGAGAAAATCCTCGAACGTTCTCGTGCTTATTACTTAAAAAACAAAGAGATGAAAAAGGAAAAAATACTATGTCAACACAATGGACAGAAGACCAAGATAATGAACTGATAGATTTATACGGATCAAATCTGTCTTTTGGGTTTATCGCCCGCAGGCTAGGCCGAACGCGAAACTCTGTAGCTGGCCGCGCACGGCGATTGAAACTTATTCATCCAGAGAAAGTTCACGTCACCCTGCAGCAGCAAGTAGAAGACCTGCGCGGCAGGGGCTGGTCATTTTCGAAAATAGAGGAAAAACTCGGCCAAAAGATTGACCTGTCTATAAAAGACGTTATAAATTCCAGACATAGGGAATTTTCTTTCAAGCAGCCAAAAAACAAGAAAAAGCCGATCCTCTATTTTTCTAAAGTAGACCTTATTTTTACAAAAACTCTTGCTGAACTTGGCCCGAACGATTGCCGGTTTCCGCAAGGTAATGGACCATTTTTATTTTGTGGGGAGAAAACCGATGGACAAGGACCGTACTGCGCTCGATGCCGCTCAATCGCGTATCAAATTTCTTCTAAATCTCGTAAAAGAAATGGAGAGATCAAACCAGATGTTGCGTAATAAATATAATTACCAACTACGAAAACACGAATCCGACCTAGAAGTTTACCGGAACATTATCGCGGCGCAGCTTAACGTCATAAATTCGTTTGAGGAAAAAGAGTAACATTCATGTCACTTAAAATTTATTAACTAACATAAAGCACCATTTATGTTACCTAGCACAGACGGGAAATTGTATAATCTTGGCACTTGGTGGCTGGATATGGATGGCTTGGCCAAAGAATTTCGATAATATAGGCATATGCTCACGGGCCTTCCAGTCTTGGCTTGGCTGGCCGTTCTTAAACTTACCTTTTAACCACCCGTTTATACGGCCAGAATGGACCGCACAGTGGCACGTTTCGCATAGGACCACACATTTATTCATCTCGGACGAAACCGCATCCAGCGTGCCCCAACGGGCCAGATTATAGACCGTATCCCGCTTGCGGGCTGGCTCAACATGGTGGAAGGTGAGAT
>CAYMDR010000133.1:0-3575 GCA_964389195.1 uncultured Candidatus Peribacteria bacterium
AAGAAGCTCCTCAAGCTGAAGCAGCAGAACAAGCCGCTGAAGTTTTTACAGAAGCCAAAGAAGATAAAAAATCTTCTAAAGCTGTTTCCGGTGCTCTTTCTGAGATCATCGAAAAAATCGAAAAACTTTCAGTTCTTGAACTCGCTGATTTAGTTCACGCTCTTGAAGACAAGTTTGGTGTTTCAGCCGCAGCTCCTATGGCAGTAGCCGCCGGACCTGCAGCCGCAGCTTCAGGTGAACCTGCTGAAGAGCAGACTTCATTTGACGTTATTCTGACAAATGCTGGTGCCAACAAAATTGGTGCTATTAAAGCAGTTAGAGAACTTGTCCCAACACTTGGACTAAAAGAAGCTAAAGACTTAGTTGAAGCAGCTCCAAAACCAGTTTTGGAAGGCGTCACTAAAGATGTAGCAAATGATGCTAAAGCTAAATTAACAGCCGCAGGTGCGACAGTTGATTTGAAGTAATTTAAAAAATTACAACGTATCGCAAAAAAGCCCCTTTTTAAGAAGGGGCTTTTTTTATGGTCGAAGCGATTTGTTATACTGAATATATGTTCAGTCATGCATCAGAAGATTATAAATGTCCAATTTGTCTAGGCATTGAAGGAATAGAAAATGAGGATACACTGCTGAAGCAAGCTGATCTTATTTATAAAGACAAATTAACTTCGGTATTTATCAACTCTTTTTTCCTTAAAGGAAATGAAGGCCATTTAATTGTTGTCCCAAATCAGCATCAGGAAAGTATTTATAATCTCACCCATGAAACATCCGCAGCTATAATGGATACTACTCAAGCTATGGCTAAACTCCTCAAACAAGCATATGACTGTGATGGTATTACTTTAAGGCAAAATAATGAACCAGCTGGTGATCAACATGCTTTTCATTTCCACCTGCAAATCTTTCCTCGATATACTGGTGATCATTTCAATCAAGCTGAAAGATATCTCTCAACACCTGATGAAAGACAAAAATATTATGATAAGCTTCGCTCTCATCTGAGTTAGATTCCATCTGAATTGATTAAAAGCCGTTTTTTGGCTATTTTTAAAGGTCAATATTTGAATTTATTTGCTATAGGTCTTTCATTTTGATATAATCTCTGTCGATGTCAAAACCAGATCAACAACCAACAAAAGCTCAACAACGACAAGCTACGTATATTACTCGTGAAGCTAATAAAGCTAGAACTGAAACAACTAAGCGTCAAAAAAGAAGACTTCTTATTGGAGGACTTTTAGGAGTATCTACTCTAGCACTTGGAGGTGGAGCTTTTCTTATAGCAGATCGTTTACAACTTCCTAAAAAACCAGTAGCTCCAGATTTAGTTCCTGGAATTAGTTTAAAAAAAGCTCCGATGGATATTCACTCAAACCTCAGGTCCGGTAGCTTAAGTTTAGAAACACCGACTGGAGAATTTGATCGTGGATATCTAACTGATATTTTAGAATCAGCTATTAACAATCCTACTTCAGATCCAAAATCTGTGATTAATAATTTAAGCCTAGCTCGTATTCGTCAGCAAAAAGGAGTAGCTACGACAAACGCCTTACTCATTGATGAATCTGGATATTATATTACTTGTGGTCACACATTTACGACCTTAACAGATACTGAAAAGTCATCAGAGGATACACCTCAAGTAGCATTTATTAATAAAAATGCTCCAGCAATGGTGATAAATCCATCAGTGATGAAAAGATATCCAATCCAACAATATTTGGTAGACCCTGCTCACGACTTAGCTATCTTTTATGCTCCTACAGGATTTAGGCGTTCAATGGCCTATGGGATTTCTTTAGAAACTAGCGATTTACCAATCGGAACTGGATTGTGGCAACCGGCTCTCCAGCTCTCAGACCGTTTGAATCTTAATGTGATGTATGGTTTGGTAGACCAAAATGATTCAGTTGATGAATTTAATCAAAAATCTGTCTATAAAGATCGTATCGGTGTTAAAGGAATGATCCCTCATGGTGGTTCAAGTGGATCGCCAATTATTACATCTACTGGGAGAGTATACGCTATAGAGTCGGGCTATTTTGTAAAAGCCACGGCTGATAAAAGTAAACCGTTTAGTTTTGAAGATTATGATGGTTCATTAGTTTCCCCTATTAAAAGGTTGCTAGCTTTAGCTCAAACTGGGGAGGTATCGACCTTACCCGTTGAAAAACAATAATAGAGCTCGATAAAAGACTTATAGCCTGTTTATTACTTGACTGTATTTGGACCCCTATGATATAAAGATAGCACGTATGGCAGATGAAGATCTAGATAGATCTTCTCTGATCGGAAAGTAAATTTTATATGGCAGATAAAGTATCCCTTGAGAATCTCCCTGATCTATTAACAGTTAAAGAAGTTGCAGAAGTATTACGTGTCTCTCCCCTAACCATCAAAAGATGGGGTAAAAGAGGAAAGTTGCCTGCTATTAGAATCAATTCTAGAGGCGACCGCCGGTACAAAAAGGAGGCTGTTCTATGGCTCCTTGGTATTACTCAGAAGACTGTTTAGCCTCCTTTTAGATTATTAGCACTTTTCTGTTAAAAGGTCAGCAATTCTCTGAATATTTGTCAATATTCATAATTTTTTAAAAATTCTTTGTTGTTTCAAAGACTTCTATTTTCTAAAAAAACATTTTTCTATGTTGTCCGTCTATCTCAAAAGTCCATCTAATACAGTTTAATTTTCTTTGTTTACCAATATATCAACTATTGTCTTGGGGTGATGATTTTTGACCATTTTAAGCTGGCTTTTTTCGTTATTTTTATAGGTTTATTTTTTATCTTATAGGTATTTTAGATGTAAACTATTTATAGGTCTAGTTTATAAATACTTATCCACCGCTTTATCTTTGTTGTTGATAAACTTTGGAACATTTTAAAAGCCCTCAATTAAACAATAAACTTTTAAACCTATAGCGAAATACGTCTTTTTTAAGTTTTAAACTTTTTTGCTCTTTGGCAGTCAAATTGACCTAAAAATGATTAACTGATGCATAGATTATGTATAAGCAGTGCATAGATGTTTAGCCTCAAAAAGGTCGGAATTTTAATTTCTAGGGTCATTAAACCGAAAAAAGTCCTATAACACATATATAACCCCATAGCTTATTACCGCTTTACAGGCATTTTAAAAATAGAAGATCTAGAATAAGCATATTCAGAAAGTTAAGTGTTTTTTAGATATAAATAGGCGGTAAATTGAGGCCAAAAGACAGCTTTTATGCTGTTAACTAAGGTTAAATGACCTTTATTTGAATAGTGCCTAATAAATAATAGACCTAAAGTATTTTATACTGATTCAAGAAGTGTATTAGCAGACAGGTCTTAGTATTTGCTAAAGAGGTATTATTAGCTGGCTAGATAAGGAAAATCTTAATATTTACACTTTTTGAGGTTTTTTAAAGATGATTAGAATAACAAATTTAACAAGATTGCCAAATCTGAATATCCTCCAAGGCTGAAGTAAGACACGATAGAGCCATTCAAATCCGAGCTGACGTAGCCACTGTGGTGCTCTGGATATCTCCCCTGAGAGATAATCAAAAGCCCCACCTATACCTAACAT
>CAYMDR010000134.1:0-3560 GCA_964389195.1 uncultured Candidatus Peribacteria bacterium
CATCTTACCCCACATAGTCTTAAGGAAATGGGGGTTTTTGGCTCTCTTTTAAACCATGCTGAAAAGAAACTTTCGATTGAAACTTTGGAAAAAGCTATTGATTTAGCTCGTTCTTTAGATTTATTCACCATTGTTTGTGCCGATACGGCGTATGTTGGAAAAGCGCTTTCTGAACTTAATCCTGACTTGGTGGCGATTGAACCACCTGAACTTATTGGCGGTGATGTGTCGGTTGCTACGGCTGAACCCCAGCTTATTCAGGACGCTGTACAGATGATTGGTAAAAATAAAGTTTTAGTAGGTGCTGGTATTAAAACGGGTGAGGATACTAAGATGGCTATTGAGTATGGGGCGTGCGGCGTTTTGGTGGCTTCCGGCGTGGTAAAATCTTTGGATCCGGAGAAGGTTTTACACGATTTGATTCAGGGAATGGAGATTGCTAAGCGGTCTTAGGGCTTTGTAATGTTGTGTAGTTGTGAAATGATTTTTCCAAGGTTATAATGCCCGAGCGATGGATGTTGTGAACTATTTTTATTCTTAACATAAAACCTTTATGCAGATTCAGATTTTTGATCGTCATATAGCTTTGAGTGATAGGCAGCTTGAATATATCCGTGAGAAAGTTTTTAATCTTTCTGAATATGGGCATCGTGTCGATGATGAGTCTACGCAGGTGAGAGTTGATGTTGAATCGAATAAAATAAAAACCTCTAATAAGAATATTACGGTTCAGGTGACTATGTTTGTTCCCCATGCCGTTATTAGGGCAGAGGTGTATGCAACCACAGTGGAAGAGGGTGTGGATCTTACTGTTGAAAAATTGAAAAAACAGTTGGAGCGTTATAAGTCACGTCAAAATCGTCGTGATAAATCCGGAAAATGGATACCTGCTTCAACCTTGGAGAAGATTTCTTCAACGCAAGAAGGTGCTAATGTCAGCCAGGTGTTTAAGCGAAAAACCTTTGTTGATCTTAATCCTATGCATGAAGAGGAAGCGATTGAACAGTTGGAACTGTTGGGGCATAGTTTTTATGCCTTTCTTAATGCTGATACTCAGAAATTTACCATTGTATACCGTCGTGAAGATGGTACCTATGGCTTGATGGATTTTGCCTCGCAGCAATAATTTTAATCCTAAAATACTATTACTATGAAGGTTCTGAAGGTTATTGAGGGTACGGTTGTAAAGGGTGCACTTATGGGAAGAAAAATAGGGTTTCCGACGATTAATGTCCTTTATACAGATTTAGATATGCCCTATGGCATCTATGTGAGTAAGGTGCATACGCCCTTGGGTGTTTATAAAGGGGCGCTGCATTTTGGCCCGAGATTAGTTTTTGGTATTGAGGAACCTTCTTTGGAGGTTTTTTTACTGGATTTTAATGATGATCTTTATGGCCAAAAAGTTACGGTAGAGGTGTATGAGAAGATTCGCGATGTCAGGAATTTTGATAATATGGATTCACTGAAGCGTCAAATTCGTTTGGATGTTGAAAGTGTAAGGGAGTCTGAACTTGTATTATAATGCATGCATGCTTCAATATTTAAAGAATAAGCTTTCTCCCACCAACCCTTTAAGACTTTTTTATCATAAAGTTTTAGCTTTTGTGGCCTCGGTTTATTACCGTTTTCCTTCACGCTATTTATATGTGATCGGTATTACCGGAACCAAAGGTAAAACTACCACTACCAATCTAACGGCCAGTATTTTAAGTGAGGCTGGGTATAAAGTGGGTATGACTTCCACGATTAATTTTCAGATAGGGGAGTTGCGTTGGACGAATAGCACCAAAATTACTACGCTTGGCCCCTTCTTTTTGCAGAAAATGCTTCGGCAGATGGTAAATGAACGCTGTACGCATGCTGTTTTAGAGGTTTCTTCCCATTCACTTTTGCAAAATCGGGTCTGGGGAGTCAATTTTGATACTGCGGTTTTTACCAATATTGGTGAAGATCACTTGGATTACCATGGTGGTTATGAAAATTATGTGCGAGCCAAGGGTATGCTTTTTTCCCGACTGAATCGCTCTAATCGTAAGGCTCGTATCCCTAAAATTTCTATCCTTAATAAAGACGATGCCAATTTTAATTATTTTGATCAGTTTTTAGCGGATCGTAAGTATACCTATGGTATGGGGGGCGGAACCTGTTTTGGCACGGATCTAGTTTTATTGCCAACAGGGTCTTCTTTTGTCCTGCATGTACCAAATAATCAAATTGAAATAGCGCTTAAACTCCCGGGTGAGTTTAATGTCTATAATGCTTTAGCTGCTGCTGCCGTTGCTTTAGCTAATAATATTAATGTCACAGTTATTAAGGAGGCTTTAGAAAAAGCGTCAGCTATTCCTGGTCGTTTTGAGACCATAGATTGTGGGCAGAAGTACAATGTTATTGTGGATTATGCTCATACCGTTGAATCTTTGGATAACTTATTGGCTTTATATAAGCAACTTACGAA
This sequence comes from uncultured Candidatus Peribacteria bacterium, assembly GCA_964389195.1. Lineage (GTDB taxonomy): Bacteria > Patescibacteriota > Gracilibacteria > UBA1369 > UBA1369 > CAYMDR01. The sequence continues at coordinate 2,459 of CAYMDR010000134.1, forward strand.
AGGTAAGCTCTACGTGGTTTTTGGCTGTACGGGGGGCGGGCGTGATAAAGCTAAGAGGTCTAAGATGGGTGCTGTTGCAGATAAATATGCCGATTATATTGTTGTTACTGACGATGATCCCTATGAAGATAGTGAGTGGCAGATCGTGGAGGATATAGGTAAAGGTATTAAGCGCCAGCAGGGTGACCGTTTTTGGAAGATTCCTCATCGTGAAGAGGCTATAAAGTTAGCACTTACACTAGCCAGAGAAGGCGATACCGTTATTATTGCCGGTAAAGGGGCTGAAGAGATTCAGATGGTTGGAGGACAAAAACTTGAGTGGGATGATCGAAAAGTGGTGCGGGCACTTCTGAGTCGAGAGATGAGAGTAGAAATTCAGCCTGGAAAACTTGAATTTGCTGAAAATGTTTTTCTAAAAAGCTAAATATGTACTCGCTCGTTGCACTCGCTTATGCTCATTAGTAAGCAGCCCTCCGGGCCGCCTCGTTTTTTGCTTATCGATAAGCCTAAAGACATGACCTCTTTTTATGGAGTGAGTATCTTACGCAAACTTACTCATATTAAGCGCATCGGTTTTGCAGGAACGCTCGATCCTTTGGCAACGGGCTTAATGATTTTTGCCATAGGTGAAGCGACAAAGATGCTTACTTTCTTAGAGAAAATGGATAAGGTGTATAAAGTAACGATTCATTTAGGGGCAACTTCCGATACTTACGCTGCTAAAGGTAAAATAACCTCTATAATTGCTGAAAATGATCATGTTTTCTCTGGGAAGATCACCCACAGTCTTATTGAAAAAATCTTAGAGGAGGAGTTTTTAGGTGAACGAGAGCAAATGCCCCCTATTTTTTCGGCGATTCAGATTAATGGAAAACGTGCTTATGATTTGGCTCGTAAAGGTAAAGAGGTGAAGTTGAAAATGCGACCGGTGCATTTTTTTGATCTTAAGGTCAAAGCCTTTGCCTGGCCTTTGCTAGAATTAGAGGTTCACTGTGGCAGTGGAACATATGTTCGTAGTTTAGCTCATGATCTGGGGCAGAGGCTTGGCTGCGGTGGTTATGTGGAAGAGTTGCGGAGGGTGAAAATTGGCCATTTTAAGATT
>CAYMDR010000135.1:0-3520 GCA_964389195.1 uncultured Candidatus Peribacteria bacterium
AAGAGCCCTGCAATATAGCCGCAGCCGCAAATCAACCTCCGATTTTTCCCGCAGTGAAAGGCAGCAACAAGTCCTCCAACTCACCCTGGAAAAAGCAAAATCTATGGATCTCTTAAACCGTCTAGATATATCGCTCGCACTGTACCAAAAAACTTTAGCGCACATCAGCACTGACATGAACCTTTATGAAGGCTTAGGCTACTTAAATAGCTATAAAGATTATGAGCTAAAAACCAACAATGTTATCAATAATCAAAACTTTCTTTACGCCACCAAAAGTACAAACGGACAATACATTTTACTGCCAAATAATAAAAGCTTTGCCGCCATCCATACCTATCTTTTTGATCTGATCAATACCTAAGGTCTAAGTTTTAAAAACTACCACCAAACTTTTTTCCACTTAAAAAGATAAGCAATAACGTTGGCTAAAAATAACACGAGTGGTGAAAGCAAAAGCATGGCCACAAGATGAGGCCATGGTGGAATAAAAATAAACAAACTCAAAAATACAGCTCCCCAGCTATCCATCTGATCCCATGGTACAAACGGTTCGGTACTTTTAATATGCCTACGTCGTTTCCAGTAACTTTTAAAAAGATCTCCTAACCCAACACCAAGTCCCTGCAAATAGCCCAGCAATAAAATGAGCGTAGACTCATAAGGAAAAAGATAAAGATAGTGGTACTGGGGATGGTAATGGTAAAAAAACAGCTGCAAACCGGCAACGATTAAAGCCGCAATAATTCCTCCAAAAATACCACGATATGTCTTTGTTTCACCAAAAACAGGTTCTCCTTTAATTTTATAACCAAAATCCACAGGAATATTCAATGACTTAAAAAGTCCCATTTTAGCCAAAACAATAGGAATACCATTCGCCACATATGCCGGCAGAAGAAAAAAAAGTGCTTGAGCTAAGAAAAGGAACATCGTAAACGATGAAATAAAAAAATATTGGTAACCATCATATAAACAATAGCAAGAACCAAAAGAGGATCAAAATAGTTATTGCCTGTTACAAGCCAAATGAGAAAAAAGAGATACACCAACAAGCGTGATTTAATCGTTACAAAAAGTTTGAGCTTAAGGGCATTTAAAAAGACAATGAAACAAACCATTATGACATAATTCAGTAAATAGACCGCTCCCCAGAATGGGCTCACCAAGCCATGATACATAAAGGTTAAAAACACCGTAAAAAAACTCAAATAGTCTATACTGGTATCAAGCATTTCCCCCCTAAGCGAAGGCATGCCGTTTAAGCGCGCCAAAGCTCCATCTAGACTATCAAGAAAAAGATTCAAAAGTAAAAAAATCAGCGCAAGCCAAGGATTAAAGCTAAAAAAGTAAATAAAAGGTACAACCATCAAAAAACCAAGATAGGTAACCATATCCGATGTCATCCGATGGCGTTTTAAAAAAACACAAAGTGGCATCACTAAATCGTCCCTCCACTTGCGAATTTTAAGGTAAAAGACCCTTTCTTCTGCAGATAAAATATTAAACCTAGGGGTATGTTCCATAATGCATAGCTGAGATATGGTGTCGCTCCGCGACAGTTTATTGCTATGCCCCGCCCAGGCGGGGCGCAGGCCTCCGCTTCGCTGCAGCCTTGGTAGCTGGGGGCGGGATCGAACCGCCGACCTCGGGCTTATGAGTCCCGCGCTCTAACCATCTGAGCTACCCAGCCATAAATGCCCAGCTATTGTAAGAACCTTACCCGAAAAAAACAAGTATATATTGGCATAAATAATATGCCATTGCTCTTTCAAGCCAAAAAGGATAGACTTCAGCTCATTCCTAATAATTAAGCAACCTATGCCAAACTTCAATAATGCTCGCAAATTCGGTGGAAACAGTAATAAAAAATACTCAGAAAGATCTTTTGGTAACAAAAGTTTTGGCGGAGGAAGAGATTCAGGCAGACCAGCTATGATGCACAAAGCAACCTGTGACGATTGTGGTAATGTTTGTGAAGTACCTTTTAAACCAACCAGTGGCAAACCAATTTTCTGCAGTAACTGCTTTAAAAATAATAATGGCGGAGCAAATAGTGGCAGATTTGAAAGAAGAGATAATGGTAGAGATAACGAAAGAAGAAGCTTTGGCGGCAAAGATAGCCCGCGACCCGCTATGCATCCAGCGGTATGTGATGATTGTGGGGATGACTGTGAAGTACCTTTTAAACCTACTGGCGATAAACCTATCTATTGTAAGCGCTGTTTTGGTAAAGATAACTTTAAAGACAGTAACCGCAGCCCTCGTCCTGAAATGAAAAGCGTTGCTCCTTCCCATGGACCTACCAAAGAACAGTTCGAGATGTTAAACACCAAGCTCGACAAAATCTTAAAACTTTTAACACCGGCCGTTACGACACCAACCGTTGTAGCATCACCAGCAATAGTCGCTGAAGACGTTGCCATGGAAAAAGCATTAAAAGCAAAGAAAACTTCCAAAGTTGCCGTAAAAGCTGCCAAAGACAAGAAACCTCCAAAGAAGACAAAGAGACAATAAAGTAAAAACAGCACCAAAGGCTAAAGTTCTTATTATAGAGCTTTAGCCTTTAGTAGTTGCTGCTTTCCATTGTAATTGAAGCTCTTTAAAGCTTGCCTCAAATTTTGCAAATTGGGCTGGAAGTTCAGCATCTGGACTATTTTCCTCATCATATTTACTTTCAACAAAGCCAAAAGTAGCTTGTAATTCCTTTATATATTCAGCAACTTTCTCTTCTACCTTCCCAGTAATACTTGGATCTTCAGGCTCCTCCATGATAGCCTTAAAAGCTTCAAGTTGAGCCTCTATATAGGAAGATATTTTTTCATATGAAACCATAGCCAAAACTTCGCTATGAATTTCATCAATACTCTTCTCCTCATCTAAACTTTGATCTTCAGGGAAACTTAACAATCTCATAATAGAGGAAATAATAAGATCATCTTTCTTCCACGATCCTTTTTCTAAGATTTCTCCTAAAAGCTTAACCTTTGTTTTATATGCAGCTCGAAACCACTCATTTTGCTCTTCTTCAATTTGCGCTAACTCCAGCGTATCTAAACCTTCCTTTTCTGCATCTTCAATTGACCCTTGAAGCCTTTGGTAAATACGATTAGGATCGGCGAAAGGGTTTAACCAACTTCGCTGAGCCAAAGTAAAATCTTCGGTCAATAAAGCTTTCCAAATTCTAGTTACAACCGCTTTTAAACGTATTTCAGCCGCATCTGCCTGCCCACCTTTACGACGTACATCCTCAATACCTGCTCGTACCAAAGCGACATCACCTTTAAGATTATGCCTATGGAAAGTTGTTAGAGTATAAGTACGTTTTTCCATGGCTGTAAGATGTTTCTCCAGAGAAGCCAATGTTCTTGCTAAATCCACACGTTTTTCAATAGAAGCTTTAGCATTTCGCTGGGTTTTTAAAGCAGCCAGTCGCTCTCCTAAAGACCCACATTTATCAGCATAAGCAGGATCACTCGATGCTAATCCAATATGAGTTTCAATAACCTCAAGCGTTGAT
>CAYMDR010000136.1:0-1494 GCA_964389195.1 uncultured Candidatus Peribacteria bacterium
ACCTCTAGTGTATCTGTTGTCACGTCAGTGGCATGGCAGAGTAGCTATGTTCGGACGGGATAAACGCTGAAAGCATCTAAGTGTGAAGCCCTGCTCAAGATTAGATTTCCCTATAGTCTCCTGGAAGATTACCAGGTTGATAGGCTTCAGGTGTAAGCGCAGTGATGTGCTCAGCCGAGAAGTACTAACAGACAATCGACTTAATTTTAACTCATCTGATTCCACATACGTAGAATCAAGTACTCGTGTGTGTTGGTGCTTAGTTCATTTAAATGTGGACTGAGTACTGGCACATAAAGTACTCTTTTGACTAGCAATGAGTGAAAACTCTTTGCTTCAGAATTTAGTCTTTTAGAGTTTTAAGGCCAAAAACAATCAGGCAGTGTGTAAAAAGCACTGTCTTGGTGACTATAGAGAGTGGGGTACACCTGTTCCCATCCCGAACACAGAAGTTAAGCCGCTCTTCGCCAATGATACTCGTGACATCGTTACGGGAAAAGTAGGGCGTCGCCAAGACAGTGCTTTTTAAAATATTATTTGAAGGATAAAAATTTTACTGAAGATAGGAGATTAAAACATGCTTTTTGTAATTCTGCACCCTGTTTCTATGGGTTTGTGGAAAGATCATTGACTTTTTATCTCAAGATCATTAAATTTATAGCGTTTTATTTTTTAACTTTATCGTTTCTATGAAGGTAAACTCACAGACAGTTTCTCTGTCACTTGTAACTCTTTTAACACTTAGCATTTTGGCTCTTGCTGGTTGCCAAGATACTTCTACTCCTGTTGTTACGGATACAACTGAAACAAAGACAACTGAAACAACCGAGACAAAGACAGAGGAAAAGAAAGTAGAAGAGGCTACTACTACTGAGGTAAAAACTCCAGAAGGAGCTAAAGATATGACTAATACTGACGTTGGTGGTATGAAAGTTGTAACTTACAATGTAGAGGCTGAGGTTGATGCAGCTTGTGGAGCTCAGGCTACTATGGTTGCTGATGCTGGTTGGAAAGCTAGCGAATTAATGCCAGACCCAATCAAGGCAGAAGGTGCTTGGACACAGACTTTTGAAAGCGGCAAAATGATGCTTACTCTTGCTTGTGCAAAGAGCCCTGTAGCTACAGGAATGACTGTTGTTACTATGACTCAATCTGAAAATGTATTGGCTCAATAATAACTATTTGGTTATTTAGACTCAAAAACTTAAAAAGCCTCTCGTAATCACGAGAGGCTTTTTTTATTCCTTTTTGCTTACTACTCTGTAGCTATTTTCTTTTCATCGCTTACTACACTGGTTTCAGCTAGGTCTTTGGCCTTTTCAAACCGTGCTACGGTTGGGTTATAAATATTATAGAAAAGTTCAATGAGTTGTTTTGTTCCTAGTTGTTCTACCTTGAGTCCACAATTTTCCAGGCCGATTTTGACACTACTTACTCTTTGATTGAGGCTCTTTTTTAATTGTTCAAACTCTTCATGACGTTTTTTAACAGCGG
>CAYMDR010000136.1:1504-3517 GCA_964389195.1 uncultured Candidatus Peribacteria bacterium
TATCTTTGGCATTAATGTTTTGAAAGAATTTTTGCATCATATTAGGTTTTTGGGCTCGCAGTGGATCATAGGGGATGACGGCAAAGAACTCTTTTTGCATGATGTCTGCATATTCAACAAGCTTTGCTATGTATTCTACATATTCATAGGTTTGGCGTTGTAAAAGAGGGTTTGTTTGTTTTTCACCAAGCTTTTTTAGTTTTTCTAGGTATTCATCGATATCAAGTTTTTTAGAGCGAATGACTATTTGTATTGGGAATTCAAGGGTATTTAAAAATCCTTGATAGGAATAGATGATGGCATTTTGTTCCTCTTCAGATTTAAGATTAAAATTGATACTGGAAACACTCAAAATAGCTCTGACTCCGCCATTTTTTAAGACGAGGGTGTTATCTCTGATCTCGGAGATTTTAAGATACATTTGGGTGCTACTGGAGGGAGATTTTTTGCCTGCTCCTTTTCGTACGGAATCTTCTTGAGCTAAAGGTTCTGCCATGTGGTAGGTGATTTAAAATTTAGAATAGTTAGAGTTGAGTATTTTGGTTATTTCCTCAATTTTTTTATGTTTATCAATAATGTTTTCTGCTTTGGCTTCCGCCTTTTTTTCTATTTTACTGGGAGTTTTTTTTGTGTTTAAGGGAGTAGCTATGACCTCTCCTGCACCCTGGATCCAATATCTTTGACGTGGAATGATATAAAATTCAATACCTGTTAAGATCCAACGGGCTAAACTCATATCAAGTGGTCTAAAGAAAGCAAAGGCAAGGGTGATTCCAGCTACTAATGCCACTGGTGGAAACCAAGTTATCCAAAGGTACGATTTAGCTAAAGATACATAAATGGCATAAGCTACCGTGCCGCCAATCCCGCAAATAATGAGCTGTTTAAGGGTTAAGGGGCCAACGATGTGATCCTCGCGCTGTACATTTTGTGGTACTTTGAATTGCATAAGGTCTTCTATAAATCTCTCTATTATAGCAAGAATTGCCTCTCTCTTCAATCTTTGCTATTTTAAAACTATGAGAAAAAGTTCACATATTAGAAATTTTTGCATTATTGCGCATATTGATCACGGAAAATCGACGTTGGCAGACCGTTTCTTGGAGGTAACGAATACGATTTCTAAAAGGGAGATGAAGCATGAGCAGATGTTGGATACCATGGAACTGGAGCAAGAAAGAGGTATCACCATTAAATTGCAGCCGGTTCGCATGGAATATGACTATAAAGGCGAGCATTTTATTTTAAATTTGATCGATACGCCTGGGCATGTGGATTTTACCTATGAGGTGTCGCGTAGTTTGGCCGCTTGTGAAGGAGCTATTTTGGTGGTCGATGCTACGCAGGGGATTGAAGCCCAGACTTTAGCAAACTGTTATTTGGCCTTGGAGCATAATTTAACGTTGGTTCCGGTGCTTAATAAGATTGATTTGCCATCGGCTGATGTGGAAAGAAGGGCTTTGGAAATAGAAAAAACTTTGGGCATTCCTAAGGATGAAATTATTGCTATTTCGGCTAAGGAAGGCACGAATGTAGAAAAAGTTTTGCAGGCGGTGATTGATCGTTTGCCTCCACCTAAGCCAACCGATGAAGGCGATGAAACAAAGGCGCTTATTTTTGACTCGGTGTATGACACGTATAAAGGGGTGGTTTCTTATGTGAGGCTAATGTCTGGGCAATTAAAACGTGGTGATCATATTTATTTGCTGCATAATAAAACCGCGCTGGAAGTGCTTGAGGTGGGTTATTTTAAGCCGAAATACCAGGTGGCGGATATTTTGGTTGCGGGTGAGGTTGGGTATGTGGTTTCGGGATTAAAGAATGTGGCGGATGCGCGTGTTGGCGATACTATTTGGAAGCAAGGTACGACCCCCTTAGATCCGATGAAGGCGCAACCTTTGGAAGGGTACAAGGTGGTAAAACCCTATGTTTTTGCCAGTATTTTTTGTGTGGATGGGGATGATTATCCCATGCTTCGTGATGCGCTGCAGAAATTGCAATTGAGCGATTCGG
>CAYMDR010000137.1:0-3482 GCA_964389195.1 uncultured Candidatus Peribacteria bacterium
CAATTTTTCTGCCGATGCTGGCCAAATACACAGCAAGATTTACCGCAACAAACGGTTTACCAACTCCTCCTTTGCCGCTATGTACGGCAAGAACTTTGTGAATACCAACTGGTACTCCCGGCTTAAGCCCTGCCTTAGAACTCCTCTCTAAGCCTTTTACTTTAGGCTTTTGAATCTCTTCTCCTGTAATTTTCTGAATATCTTCCAGTATTTTTCCAAGAGGTTGCTGCAAATCAAGCGCAACTTGAGCTAATTTGTAAGCCTTTATCTTTACTAACCGTTTATAAGGAAGGCCGTACATGGCAAAAACTTTCTCAATGCCATTGGAACGTTTCAACAGTTCCCCGATTGTTTCTTGCCCCGTAAGCATGGTAGAATGAACAAAGATAAAAAACTTCTATGATTCATGAAAATTCAGCAGGTGTAATTTTGTACCGTCAACTCAAAGAGTCAAGGGAATATCTGCTTTTGCACTACCCTGGTGGGCATTATGATTTTGCTAAAGGCCATTTAGAAAAGGATGAAAATGATCGGGAAGCGGCCTATCGCGAATTGCAGGAAGAGACAGGTATTTCTAAAATTGTTTGGATCGAAGGGTACTGCGAGAAAATTAATTATGTTTATCGTCATGGTGAAAAAATCATGTCCAAGGATGTAGCCTTTTTCTTAGCACGTACATCACAGAAAAAAGTTATTATTTCCCATGAACATCAAGGTTTTATATGGCTTCCTTATAAAGAGGCTTATGAGAAACTAAGTTTTGATAACGCCAGAAACCTCCTGGAAAAGGCCGAGCAATTTTTAAAGAAATAATTTTTATGGACATTACCCACATACGTTCTCATCTCAGTAAAGAGGATAAGCTTATGCTGATACCTGTTTTTAGTGATGAAGAGTTTATAAAAACCGTCCCAACGGAGCTCAAGACCTTAATAGGTAAACGTCAAAAAGATTTTTCCGCTAAAACAGGAGAGAGTTTACTGCTTTTTAGCAATGAGCAAGATCTGCCTGGAAAAATTTTACTCATTGGCTTTGGCAGTAAAAAACATCTCAATGCCAACTCAACACGTGAACTTGCTGCCTTAGCTATAAAATCTGCTAAAACTCAGCGCATACATGAAATCAGTTTCTATCTACCTGAAACACTCGTGAAGTATGCCTGGTCTTTAAGCGAAGGTTTTGGCCTTGGTAACTACTCTCCTGCTAAATATATGACCGGAAAAAACAAAGAGCAGCAAGAAAAACAGGATGTTAAAAAAATAACGATCGTGCGCACAAAACAGGGAGGCAACTTAGGACGTGATGTAATTGAAGGTATGGAAGTAGCCAATGCTGTGAATGAAGTTCGTGATTTAGTAAACGCGCCACCATCACTTAAAAATGTTGATGCCCTCGCCGCACATGCAAAAAGCATTGCCAAGCAAAACGGTTATAGTTTGAAAATTTTTACCAAAAAAGAGCTCCAAAAAATGGGGATGGGCGGCATTTTAGCTGTGAATGCCGGCAGCGCTACTGAGGCTAAAATGGTGGTGTTGGAATATGAACCGCGCGGTCGTAATAAAAAAGAGGAGCCAACCGTGATCGTAGGTAAAGGTGTGATTTTTGATAGTGGCGGCTACAATTTAAAACCGAGTTCATCGTTAAATGAAATGCAATTGGATATGGCCGGCGCAGCGGCCGTTATGGGCGTGTTTAGGCTTTTAAAACGACTGGATATTAAACAGCACGTCGTGGGTATTTTTCCTCTCACTGATAACGCTATTGGATCTAATGCACAAAAACCTTCGGAAGTTATCACCACCTATAATGGAACCACCGTCGAAATTACTAATACCGATGCTGAAGGCCGTTTAATTTTGTGCGACGCTTTAAGTTACGCCTTTAAAAAATATCAACCACGCTACATGATCGACATCGCGACCTTAACCGGCGCGTGCATGGTGGCGCTAGGGGATCGCTATGCTGGCCTTTTTGGGAACGATAAAAATTTAATCGAAAAACTACGTCGCGCCGGCGAAGCGGTTGATGAGCTTTGTTGGCCAATGCCTATTCATCCTGATCATCGCACCAAAATGAAAAGCAAAATTGCCGACCTCCGCAACTGGGACGAAGTACCGTACGCGGGGGTTTCCAAAGGTGCCGCTTTCTTAGAATATTTTGTCGGTGAAACAGCTTGGGCTCATTTAGATATTGCCGGTCCATCATTCGTAAAAGATCCCAAAAAATACGAAAGCCCTATGGGCACCGGTTTTGGGGTAAGACTTTTGCTAGAGTTTTTGCGAGGCTAAAAAAAATCCAGATTTTTAGCTGTGCCCGTGCATAGCGCAGCATTCCCTGTGGACACTTTTATTCAAAAACAATCTCGTTTTTACCAACGTAATCAAACGCAAAGAACGATGCAGTAACAGCTTCAGCAGTTCCAGTAATAGCTTGCTTAAATTCCGTATCACACACATCACCTGCAGCGTAGATCCCCGGCAGATTGGTTTCCGCGCGGCGATTAATTATGATTTCACCTTTAGCATTAAGTTGTACGCCCAGGGGTACCCCCAGTTGCGATAAAGCCAAGTGGCCTACGGCAATAAAAATACCCTGCATTTCAAGTTCGGATCCATTTTTCAAACGGACTTTTTCTACGCTTTTGCTTCCCATAATTTCAGCAATCTCAGTTTGGAAAAGTACTTCAATGCGCTTATCTTTTTCAAGGCGAGCCAGATTTGGTGCTTCTGCCTTTACGCGATCTCCTCGTACCAATAAATAAACTTTAGGACAAAATTCCGCAAGTAAAATAGCCTCTTTAGCCGCCGAATCACCGCTACCTACTACCGCAACAGTTTTGCCTCGAAAAAATCCACCATCACACAACGCGCAATAGGAAACTCCTTTATTCGCGAACTCTTTTTCACCAGGTACGCCCAGCTTTTTATATTCCGTCCCCGTAGCGAATAAAACCGTTTTAGCATAATAGGTGTGCGAAGCCGTTTTTACGATGTAACCGCTGTACTTACCCTCCGGGGCATTAGCTACCGCTTTTTCCACCGATAAAACACGTTCATTAATAAGTGGAACGTCATAAGACATGGCGTGATCCAAAAGCGACTGCGCTAAATCTGGCCCGGAAATACTTTTAATCCCCGGCCAGTTTTCTACTAAGTGGGTTGTGGTAATAAGGCCACCGGGAAGTTCGCCGATCATGGCCGTTTTTAAGTTTAAACGCGCGGCGTACATGGCACCACCGGCTCCAGCGCAGCCCGCGCCAATAATCAAAAAGTCATAAATAGTTTCACTCATACATAGAAAATAACATAAACCGGATGAATAAAAAATACTTTTTACGGCTCACGGTGCTTCAAATCAATTATCTAAATTATACTCAGAAGGTTCAATAAAATAATTCAACTGTTTTTCCAGATCAAAAGCTTTTTGGATTTTTTCAATATAAATTTTATGAGTTTTTATAAACTCTTCAGCCATAAATTTAA
>CAYMDR010000138.1:0-3479 GCA_964389195.1 uncultured Candidatus Peribacteria bacterium
GCTGTTGATGAGATTAAGGATCGTTTGCCCATTGAAGAGTTGGTGGGGCAGTATGTCCAGCTTAAAAAAGTTGGGCGGAGTTTAAAGGGGCTATGTCCTTTTCATAGTGAAAAAACGCCTAGTTTTATTGTGAGTCCAGAAAAAGGTATAGCCTACTGTTTTGGCTGTCATAAGGGTGGTGATATTTTTAAATTTATAGAGGAGGTCGAAGGTGTTGATTTTAATGATGCTTTAAAGCTTTTGGCGGAAAGAACCGGTATTAAGTTGGAAAAAATGTCGGTACAACCGAAAGTTTCGGCAGATGCTAAGGAGCAGTTGTTGGATCTTCATGAGAAGGCATCCGCTTTTTATGAACAAAAACTTTGGGAGACACCTGATGGAGCTAAGGTTTTAGGTTATCTTCATACTAGAGGTTTAACCGATGAGACCATAAAGTTGTTTCGTTTGGGGTTTTCGCCTGATACCTATGATCAAACCTATACTCATCTTTTGCATCAGGGGTTTACTAAAAAAGTTTTAGTCTCTTCTGGTCTTGCCTTAAGCCAGGAAACTAGGATGGAAAAGATACATGATCGTTTTAGAGGAAGATTAATGTTTCCAATTACCGATGCACTTGGGAGAATTGTAGCTTTTGGAGGCAGGGCTTTGAAAAAAGATCAGGAACCTAAATATCTTAATTCGCCTGAAACACCTATTTACCATAAGAGTAATGTTCTTTATGGCTTTTCTTTTGCCAAGAAAGAAATTAAGCAGACCCAAGAAGCGATAGTGGTGGAGGGCTACATGGATATGATTGCAACTTTTCAGGCCGGGGTGAAAAATGTTGTGGCATCGTCCGGTACAGCCTTTACGAGCCAACAACTTCGTATTCTTAAGCCTTTTGTTCAAACGCTCTATTTGGCTTTTGATATGGATATAGCTGGGCAAGATGCGGCTCGAAGGGCTTATGAGATGGCTCAAGAGTTTAATTTTGCTGTTAAAATGGTTGTTTTGCCTGAAGGAAAAGATCCCGCTGATTATGTGAAGGCGCATGGGGGAGGACTTAATGAGGTTTTGAAAAATGCTTTAGCCTACGGCGATTATTTTTATGAAAAACTTTTTAAAATTTATGGTACGGAAAATTTGGCGGCTAAAAAGAAGATTTTGCAAGAATTTTTACCTTTTTTCCAAATGGTAAAAAGTAATGTAGAGAAGGATCAATATATTAGGAAATTAGCCTTAGATTTAGATCTTAAGGAGGTGCAACTTTATGATGAAATTAAGCGGTTTAAGTTGCCGACTTACCACCCGGCACGTCAGCATGATGCTTTGGCTTTGCCTACTCATAAAAATCACACTTCGGAGGAGGAATTATTGGGGTTTATGATTGAGTTTCCTCGACTGGCGAAGTTTGTGATGGGGGAGTTGGACGAAAGTTTCTTTTCAGATAGGCTAAAACCTATTTACAACGTTTTTGTCAATCAGTATACTGTCGCAGGTGTTTCGACTATTGAGAATGTAATAGTTTTATTACCGGAAGAGTTAAAACAAGAGGCAGGCCTACTATCGCTGTATGTTATGGAGCGGTATGGGGAGATGCCTGAAGAGTCTATTGAAAAGCTTATGGAGGTCTTGATTGGTAACCTTCGGCGAAATGTGCTAACTTTACAGTCCAGAGCCTTACAGAAACAAATATTGCAGGCCGAGAAAGAAGGAAATAAAGATTTGCGAGAGCAGCTGTCTAAGGCTTTCAACGGTTTATACCAGAATGTTCCCACAAAACTCAAAAAAAATTAGTTTATAACCCTGGGTTTACTCTACTTTTATGGCTCAACAAAGAAAATTTATTACCCAACCTTCGGACGATAAGCTTAATCTCTTTCCTCCGGCGGTACGGGATTTGGTGAAAAAAGGTCACGAACATGGTTTTGTTACTCATCAAGAGCTTCTTAAGGCCATGCCAAATGTTGAGGATGATTTGACTTTGCTTGATGATCTTTATGCTTTGTTTTTAGATTTAGGTATTGAGGTAATTGATACAAAAGAGTCGTTGGTTTGGAAAAGTGAAAAAGAGGAGTCAGAAGAGGTTGAGGTTGAAGAGAAGATTAAAAAAGCTAGTAATCAGGTTGAGCTTCGTGAGATTGCTAATGATTCAATTCGTCTTTATTTATGTGAAATTGGCAAAGTGCCTCTTTTAAAGGCAAAAGAGGAGATTGAATTAGCTAGACGTATTAAGAAAGGTGATCAAACTGCTAAAAAACAGTTGGCAGAAGCTAATTTACGTTTAGTAGTAAGTATTGCTAAAAAATATATTGGACGTGGTCTTTCTTTCTTGGATCTTATTCAAGAAGGAAATATCGGTTTATTTAGAGCTGTTGAGAAATTTGATGCGGATCGTGGTTTTAAGTTTTCTACGTATGCTACTTGGTGGATTCGTCAGGCGATTACACGTGCTATTGCTGATCAAGCCCGTACGATTCGTATTCCGGTACACATGGTTGAAACGATTAATAAATTAACCCATGCGCAGCGTCGTTTGGTGCAAGAGCTTGGGCGTGAACCTTTGGTTGAAGAACTAGCTGCAGAAATGGATATGGATGAAAAGAAGGTTCGTCATATTTTGAAGATTTCCCAAGATATTGTGTCGTTGGAGGCTCCGGTTGGTACGGAAGAGGATAGTAAGTTGGGTGATTTTATTGAAGATGATGACGCCCAATCGCCGCTTGAGGCAACCAATCGTCAGCTTATCAAGGAAAGTATCCACGAGATGTTGCAGTACCTTTCTCCACGCGAACGTAAAATTATTGAAATGCGTTTTGGCCTTAAAGATGGTGTTGGACACACTCTTGAGGAGGTTGGCCATGAGTTTGGTGTCACTCGTGAAAGAATTCGTCAGATTGAGGCCAAGGTTTTGCAGAAAATGAAAGAGCATCCTACCAGTGTAAAAATTAGAGCCGCCGCGTAATCTATTTATTCATTTAATATTACTTTTTATATGGCTGATAATAAAGCTACTAATCCAGTGACTGATGACAGCAAGGTGACCCTTGTTACTAAGGAAGGTTTTCAAAATCTTCAAGCGGAGCTTGATCATCTTAAAAATGTGAAGCGTAAAGAGGTTGCGGCAAGAATTAAAGAGGCTATCTCTTATGGTGATCTTTCCGAAAACTCCGAGTATGAAGAGGCTAAGAACGAACAGGCTTTTGTGGAAGGACGTATTATGGAATTGGAGGATAAGGTAAAATATGCCAAGATCATTCAAGGTAAAAGTCATGTTGCTACGGTTCAGCTTGGTTCAAAAGTTGTTATTAAACATATTAATGGGAAAAAGTCGGAAGAAGAAGTTTATACGATTGTTGGTTCAACCGAAGCTGATCCTTTGTCTCATAAGATTTCTAACGAATCACCAGTTGGTGCTGCTTTACTTGGTAAAAGCAAAGGTGATGTTGTAAAGGTTATGGCTCCAGGTGGAGCTGTGGAGTACGAAATTAGAGAGATTG
>CAYMDR010000139.1:0-3427 GCA_964389195.1 uncultured Candidatus Peribacteria bacterium
TCATCCTTGGATATAACAACTTCTTTGTCTGTTTTGAGATTCTCTTCAAGATTCTTCAAATTATGCATCTTCTTTCTGATTGGATTCTTTCCTGAGTTATCATCAACATTTTCAATTTTTCCCTGGCCTTGAGCGTACTGCATGAGTTTGCTTTTAGGGTCTTCTCCAGTCTTTCCGGTGATTTTATTCAGCATTGAATTTCCTCCTCCAATATTAGCTAAAGGAGTTCTTTTGTTCATAGAAGGGGATTTGGCAATAGTAAGCCCAGGTGAGAATTTAGAGTCAAGCTTAGGACTTGCAATGAGTCTTTTAGAGTCCCCAGGTGACTTAATTGCTAAATTATTCGGGTTTTTCTTGAGAGAAGCATAGGCATTCAATGTTTTCTTATTAAAAGGTCTTTTTTCCAATAAGAAAATTATGAGATAAAGGAAAATCTCAGAGCATCGATTTTCAATAATATCGATAAAGGCTTTAACATCAATGTGAGACTTAGAAAAGCAAGAAGAAAGAATCGCAATGAGCTCATCTTGGCTTTCCATTCTGTCCTTGAAGTCTTGGCTTTCGTATTTAAGCTTGTCTTTTCTGTATTTATTGGCGGAGTTAAGTGGGATATAGCTTAGTACTGTTCGAATATCTTCCTTTGTGATAAGTCCATCATTATCAAAATCATTGCTTATGTTTAAATCGTTTGCCAGATCTTTATCATCTGTGGGGTCACTATTGTGTTCAGAGTCATGACTAAGATCTGTATCCATCCAATATGCTTGAATCTTACCGTCCGTATCAAAAGATTTACCGGCATCAATCACCAGCTTTTTAAAAATTGCGACCTCGCGTTTGAGTGCGCCAGCATTGGGGAAAGGCGCTTGTTTATCGGAACAAATAGATGGAGCCATCAAGGAAAGAGGAGTCGCCGTGCTTCTTCGTCCAACCATATCAAATGAATAAATTTTCGCATAATAAAAACCATTTGGAACAACAAATTTTACACTCGGATTTTCAATGTCATCTAAACGTTTCAAAAGTAGTTCATGATAAGGGCGAATCGGTACATAAGAACCATTCCCTAAACGGATCGTTCCTGAGCCATTTTTAGCAATGATGTGGGTCTCATAAGGAAGCACCATGCCCTTGCTAAGATTTTGGTTTTGCACCGCGTCATTACTAAAAATAACATCGCCTGAGACAGCTTCTACAACCATATAAGCTTGATCTTCTGCAGTACCCTCAGCTTCATGCACAAGCGCCACATTATAGGTGGTGGTAGCAAGATCCTGTTCAAAAGCATCTGGCATCAAACGGTACTCTACTTCATAGCCGGCAAGTAAAAATTCCGGCGCTTTACTCCAACTCATTTCTACCGTTTTATTATTACTATAGTTTGAAGCAAAACCATTCACAGCGGCATATGCCGGTATAAAATCTTCCAAATTCACTACACGAACCGGATCGCCAATAAAGGTTTTTACCGGAGCAAATTTATGATTTTCTTTTAAATAAATATTACCACCATAAGAATACATAATATCGTTATCAAAATCTTTATCCATATCAATAAAAAGGAGTTTGGATGGTTGATCGGCTTCGTCGGTATAGTTTATTAAACGTTCATTGGTTTGGGTGGCGGTATTGATAACAAATATACCTTTATTTACGGCTATAGGCTGCAACATACCAGGTGTCCCCGGAACATCAGGCAACGAGATATTGGCTAGTAATTTAAGTTTATTTTTCATCTCCGTTTTAAGATTCATACCATATTCGCTCAGGCCATTATCTTTCAAATAATTTTGTAAAGCCGTAGGATTTGAAGTGGTATTTCCATGCTCAGTTTCCCCGAGTGAGGCATAAAGTTTGGCATCTCCGTTATTGCCTCCCGGCGTATTGAAGGATGAGGGAAGATAATGGTTCAAGCTGGAAGTTTGAGCCATTAAAGTAGACATTTTATGTAAATCAGGAGCGTTCCCAATATTTTCCGAGAGTTGTTCTTGCTCCTGTGCATAAGCAAGTAAGCCTTGGCGTAAAGCAACCATATGTTTTTGCGCCTCATCTTCTGGCGGCAATTCATTTCCCATGCCCGCTTTGATATCTGCTAAGGAACGATTAAGTACCGCACTGTTTTTATCTAAAAATTCCTGAGTAGCAGTAAGATGAATATCTTGGATATTAGCAGCAATTTTTTCATACTTTTTAGCGTCTTGGACTAGGTCATTTTGGATATTCATAAAGCCCGATACCGCATTACCAAGATCCGGCTGGATGGCTTGCATGGTTTGAGCTGGCTTCTGGTAGTCGGCAATAAAGCGCGGAACGCTACTGCTTAAATCCACACTTTTATCTTCTGTTCCAAGTGGACTTGCATCTTTGGCAGCCTCTTCTTGTATTTTATCATTAAGAGCTTTTACCAAATCGGTGGTAATGCCATTGGCTTTATCAGCAAGTGTTTGTACAAACTCATAAATTTTTCCAAAATCCAGCTGAAAATTAAGAATCGTTGAAATTTTAATACTATCCACATAGTCATATTCAATAGCAGGGAACTGTACATTAAGACCTAAATCAATAGGGAGAAGTGGACTCAGTGGACGTTCGGTTAGTTGTTCAATATGACTCTTTAATAAAGTTTCTGAAATTGGCAGTATGCCTTGCTTAATTAAGCAAAGAATAAACATAATCTTTTTTAAAATAGTGATGGTAGCCTTAATACTTCCCGGTAAAGAGGGGACTTTAGGAGGGGGAGGAATATCCGGTAAAGAGGGGAGCGGCAATGGCGGTAGATCAGGTAGCGCCGGTAAATCAGGTGGATCAGGTAAGACCGGAATAGCTGGAAGGACAATGGTCAATGAAGGAACATCTGGTAAGGTAATGCGTGGCAATTTAGGCATAATAATAGGTTCTGGACGGAAGATAACATCTGGCCAGAGGATCTTTAATCCCGCTTGGATTTGTGAAACATCAATATAAAGATCAGGTAATTTAGGGAAAGGAATAACCGGTGGCGAAGGAATAACCGCAAATAATTTTAAAATAAGTTCCATTAAAGAAAACCGTGCCGATGAACAACGATCACAAGAAGCTTGATAATCAATCGTCAAATCAAGCAGCAATTTCCAGTCACGAATCGTCTCTTTTACTTTACGAACCATATCAATCCATGCCTCAATTCTGGCTTGTTGTTTATGGATATAGCCGCCAGTATATTTAATGATAGCATCTAAATAGCAGATCACTTGGTAAATATATTTAGAGGTAACACTTCTCCACGCTAAAATTTTCCGAGGCAACTCTTTGTATTTTTCCAAGACCTCAATATTTTTTTCCACACCTTTAATTAAACTTGTCGTATCCAATAAAAGCTTGTCACAAAGGGTTTGATACTGACTGTCTTTACCGCAACTCCAGACCTCTTTTACACGTTCAACCTCTG
>CAYMDR010000140.1:0-3417 GCA_964389195.1 uncultured Candidatus Peribacteria bacterium
GGCTCAAGTGGCCCGCGCGGTAGCGACATGCGGTTGCATTCCTGCAGCATTCCACACATAGGGTTTTGTATAAGGTTATCCCCCGGTCAAATACTGATTAAGTACGCATCCATTAAGCCAACAATCCCAGAGGTCTTGATCGGCATTTTGGGTGTAGTCTCCATAAAGAAAAGGTTCATTGTAGAGATCAAATACGGTGGCCTGATCTGAGGCGAAGGTTGTGGCGACGGACTTCCAAAAATCGATAGCATGATCTGCATCTGGCATAGGTTGTTGTGATGCTGCCGGTATATCGCCCGGCGCGTTCCAATGAAGATCAAGAATCACATAGAGGCCTGCCTGATGTAGTGTAGCCACGTAAGTTTTGATTTCATTCTGGTAGGCAATGCCACCCCATTGTGGGTTTACGCCATTGATGCCCAGCCAACAATCCTCGTTGAGCGGCAGACGTACGGTATTAGCATTCCAAGATGCGATAGCTTGAGCAGAAGTTACATCAGTCGGGCCATCAAACATACCCCATCCAAGTAAACCTGGAGTGCCGCCCTGAATACACTTAAACTCTTGTCCAGAGTGATTAACGCCAAGTAGTCGCACCGTTTTTGCATTTGCATCGACAAAATGGTTTCCCACAACTTTAAGGGATAGATCGGTTGGCGAGTTTGGTGAAGGAGTTGGGGCAGGAGCTGGCTCAGGAATCGGTGCAGGTGAAGGATTTGGTAATGATGACGAATAAGAACTTAAGCCATGCTCTTCCATATAAGTAATTCTATAGAGCGTTTCAACAAGTTTTGCCCTGCTCATACCCTGTGCTGGATAAATTTTATTTTGCGAGTCGGCATCAATCAAATTTTTATCCTTCGCATACTGGACGAATTTTGCATACCACTCATTGGCAAAAGCATCGGCATAAGGATTTTTAAGAACCGCCGTTCTACTTATATCCACATTTTGAGCCATCAATAACATTTTGAGGTTTTCAACAAGATTCACCGTTTGTTCTGCTTGAAAGGTACCATCCGGATATCCCTGAATAATCCCAAGTTGTACTCCGGTCATGATATATTTGGCATACCAGGCAGAAGGATCCGTATCTTTGAAACCGCCTGTTCCAACCATCTCCGTTAGGGAAACTTGCGATCCCAGTAAAATAATTTTAAGAGCTTCCACTCGATTAATTGGTTGATCTGGCTTGAAAGTACCATCCGCATACCCTTGTAAAATTCCGGAATTTTTAAAATACATTATGGCCGCATAGTTTGGGGACGATGGCGGAACATCAGAAAAATTGCTTGATGCTGCATAAACAAACGGCATATTGAGTAAGAGCATAAAAGATGCCACAAATCCTGCAGAAAAATATTTAATTTTCATATCGTTGTAATAAATTAATTATTATTAACACTAATAACTCAGACTACCTCTTTTTATTCTTATTAGATAGCCACAAACTGCAAAGCAGCTAGACACAAATACAATGAACCTGCTGGGGGATTTATAATCGTGCCCAAGAAAAATAAATATGTTAAAAAACAAAAAGCCCTTACTCTAAGGGGGGTATCTGTCACCTTGGAGCGGGCCAGGGGAATCGAACCCCTGTCTTCAGCTTGGAAAGCTGTCATAATACCATTATACTAGGCCCGCTTAAGTGCCAAAAGCAGAGCCATTTTAGACGACTTTTTATAGCATTTCAACCTGACTTTTTGGAGGATACTATTGGCGCTATCTAGTGCCACTTTACGGAACGTCATAGATCTCTCCTCGGCCTGGCTGGATTACGTCCGTATAGCCACTTTCATGCAAATACTCCTTGAACTTATTACTTTGCTCCTCTTCGCCATGTACCAGGAAAATCTTTTTCAAACCCTCGATTTTACTAACATAATTCAAAAGATCGCTGCGGTCAGCATGTCCAGAAAAAGCATCCATCGTGACAACCTCTGCATTTACGTGAAAAGGTTCACCAAAAATATTTACCACTTCCTGTTTTTCTTGAATCTTACGTCCTAAAGTATCTTTCGCCATAAACCCTACAATCATAATGGTATTACGAGCATCTTCAATGTTATTTTTTAAATGGTGTAAAATACGACCATTTTCACACATACCTGATGCTGAAATAATAATAGCCGGACCATGCAAATCATTGAGTGCCTTAGACTCAGAAACATCGCGTGTATATTGTAAATGGCCAAAACCAAAGGGATTTTTACGGTTATCAATAAACTCTTTATAGGTTTCCGCATCAAAACATTCAGGATGGTTCATGAAAACTTCCGTTACATTAGCCGAAAGTGGACTATCAACATATACAGGTAGATCAGGAATAAGCTTTTTTTGCCAAAGCATATTTAAGTGGTACACAATTTCTTGGGTTCTTTCCACCGCAAAAGCTGGAATTAAAATCTTGCCACCACGTTTTGCCGTTCTATTAATAACCTCTTCCAGTTTTTTGCCGGCATCTAGCATCGATTCATGAAAACGGTCACCATACGTATTTTCCATCATCAAATATTCGGTAGGAGGCAAAGGTTGAGGATCACGTAAAATCGGCAAATTTTTACGTCCCAAGTCACCGGTAAAAGCAAAAGTAAAGCGACGATCCGTCTCTTTTTCATAAATAACCATGTGTACCAAAGCAGATCCCAAAATATGGCCGGCATCATAAAAAGAACATACGACACCATCAGTAACGGCAAAGGCTCTTTCATAACCAATAGCCTGAAATTGATTTAACGTACGTTTGGCATCTTCAATCGAATAAAGAGGTTCCAGTTTAAGTTCCTGCTGTTTCTTTTTGGATAATTTTTTATTCATATATTCGACATCCTTTTCTTGAATAAAGGCACTATCAAGCAACATATAGTTACAAAGATCGCGCGTGGCAAAAGTTGAGTAAATTGGCCCTTTAAAACCGTTTTTTACCAAAAAGGGCAGTCCTCCACTATGATCAATATGGGCATGGGAAAGAATGACCGCATCTATTTCCGCAGGATCAAAGCATAACTCCTTATTTTTTTGCTCCGTCTCTTTACGGCGACCCTGGAAAAGACCGCAGTCCAATAAGATTTTTTTACCATTTATCTCCAAAAGATGCCTGGATCCCGTTACCTCTCTGGCGGCTCCACAAAATTTTATTTTCAGAGATGGCGACGAGTGTACCAAATTTCTTCTAGTTGTATCTGGTTCAGTACGTGTACAAAAGCTCTCCGATAATGGCAGACAAGTTACTCTTTATAGGGTTAACGAAGGAGGAATTTGTATATTAACTACAAGCTGTTTGCTTGGTAGTTTAAAATATAATGCAGAGGGGATTACTGAAACAGAAACTGTAGCTATGGTGCTATCGAGCACAAAATTTAGGGAACAAATGCACCACAGTGCAACTTTTAGAGAGGCGGTTTTCCATTCGCTGGC
>CAYMDR010000141.1:0-807 GCA_964389195.1 uncultured Candidatus Peribacteria bacterium
AAAACATTGGCCTTTACTGGTGCGCATGCTTTTGGTTATGGGGTTGATGATAAACGCGCCTATCTTAGGTTTCAGGCCAGCGGCAAAAATTTTAAACGGGGATTGTACATTACCATATACTATGACCGTGCAACCGACCTGTATGAGGTTACCGCGATTAGGATAATAAAGAATAAGTGGACCGACTTGGCGAAGTTTACCGACGTCTACGCCAGCGAACTATCTAAAATAGTGGAGACAATTACCGATGGAGACTTAAGCCCGGAATCGGGAAATAAGGTGACCTTTGAGTATGGTGGAGGTATGTCAGACTCGGATGACTCTGCTTTATTTCCTGGACCATCGGAGTCCTCAACAAGCGAGGCCCTATCTTTTAATGAATTTGAAAAGGGGCTAAAGATAAATCTTCCATCAGAGGATAGCTTGTCGGTTGCCTCGCCAACGCACTATTACACCCATGACTCACTGGATACCAGTATTCATTTTGATGAAAGCGAGGGCGAATGGATTATACGTATCGGAGAAACCGGAGACTCAGCTCCGGATTTAGAGAGTGCAAAAAAGATAGCGCATAGTCTGAATGTAGATAAAATAATGAAAGCGGGCGGCGGAATAACACAAGAGGCTTTTACCTCAATCCAAATGGAGTTTCCCGTTAAGATAAGTATTATAGTGCCCAGCACTTCCGATGTTTCAGAAGAAATTTCAAACAATGAATTTAAGGGGCGCATATCGGAGGTTGAATCTTTCTTGGCCAGCCTCTTTGGCGGATATACCGAGACCGAGGCTGATGGTGGGTATATAGAT
>CAYMDR010000141.1:817-3378 GCA_964389195.1 uncultured Candidatus Peribacteria bacterium
CTACCCAGGAAAAGTTTGAACTAAATAAATCTTCATTATTTGCTCAAGTCAAAACATGGTGTAAGGAGTGGAAACAAGAGGTAATTGGCGTTGAGATTTCCGGGGAACTTTTTTATATAGGTCCATCGATTAATGAATATGTTGAGCAAAAAAAGACGGATACTCAGCCAGAAATAAAAGAGGCCGGTGGAACCCTTTCCTATAAATCGCCCCAAATTGAGTTTGAGCTCAATGAAAAAAACGATGGCGTTAGCCGAGCTAAGCTTTACGAAACCGTTCCGGATTTATCTTATGATTTTTGCTGGAAGGGCAGCCCTTCGCTAAAAAACACCCTTGTTATTAAAGATAGTAAGGTGCTGACAGATGATGAAAAGAAGAGCATTTTTATTCATTTTTTAAAGTATCGCGCCCTTGCTAAGGGTGAAATACAGATGAAGTCCGGTGGCCCTGTTGAAACATGGGAAAAGCCCGATGGTTCGGTATACCGCTACGCCAATAGCATAAGAAAGAATCACCCTGACATATGGGGCCTTGGTGGAAACGTATTTGGCAATACCGCCTTTGAAATGCTGGGGATAGTGGTTAAACGTGGGTATTGGCTTAAGGAGGAAGAGTGGTTCTACAAAAAATGGCAGTCCTTTAAGGCCCGCCATAAAAAAGACTACCTGCTGCCCGGTGTAATTGCTAATCTTAAATGGCTATTTTGGGTTGATAGGGGCGAGGACTATGTGCGAGGTTTAATAGAAGAGAAAATTAAAAAATCAAAATAATTTATTTTTTATAAAAAGATTTATTACATTTGTTCCGTAATGTCAATACCTGTTACAATATTAAACGAACTAAGCCTTCCCAACGGAGACGACTCCTTTGCCAGGTTTAAGATATTTGCGCCTTTGGGCCATGTTGAATATTACCTAATTAGTTTTAATCCACAATCGAATACGCTATTGTGCCACAAAAAAGAGCATGGCCGATGGGCTACTGACTGGTATCCCCTTGCTGATTTAGAGAGCGATAGCCTGGTGTTAGATAAGTCTTTTTTGCCAATGTCCATTAAAGAGATTTCGCAAAATTCAGATGGCGAACAGTTCGCTTCTGGTGGCGAAATAGAGCCCTCGGGTAAGCCGCTGGCCGAAAGGGTGGCGTTCAAGGTGTTTATATATAATCCTAATACCAATACCCTATTGGTCCGAAGCGAGGTTTCTCAAAAAGACATTAGTGATGCGGCAAAAATACAGCTGCACAAAGATGCAATAACAGAAAACTACTCAATCGACTTAATTGGCTCCCTCATAATTTCAGGTACGGAGTTCAGGCTAACCGATGATGCCGGCAAAAACCTTTTGCGGCAAATCCACGAGCAAACAAACTCAGACCCGGACAACCAATATGCTCTCTTTTACTATTTAACCAACGTCGCAAGGAAAACTTATTCATTGGACTTGTATGCCAAAAAGTTTTTCCCGGAAAAAATCATCTATAAGCTCGGGAAGATAATGGCGGATACTCTTGCGGCCTCTGGCCTTGAGAGATTAGTGGCCAAGCGCAGCGCCTTTGCGATATACCAGCCAAGCTAATGTGATAGAACCATCTAAGGAGCAAATTAAAAATCTGTTATCTAAAAGGTTTCGCCGCAAGTCTTTTTCCCAAAGTAAAAGAGCTCATATTTTTGCAAGGCAAAAAGGCAAGTGCGGAATTTGCGGTCTTGATATCATGGAGCCAAGCTGGAGCCTTGACCACAAGGTTCCACTATCCGAAGGGGGAAACAATAAGGCGCATAACCTTTGGGCCCTACACCGTAAGTGTGACGAAGCAAAAGCAAACATTCTTTACTCCGAGCTTCTTCAACAATTTATTAACCTTGAAATTAAGCTGCCTCGATTCGTTAAGTGCCTTTCCAATAAAGGCAATAAGGTTTGCAGTCCAGGGAAAATATACAGAACCGACCTCCCTCCCGCAGACGGTGAAAGTTTAAAATTCTGGACCGGCGTACAGAGGTACTACAGGCATGAATTTGACCCTGCCACACTAAAAGCGTATAAGCGTCAAAATAAGACCCCTAAAGGTCAAAAGCTCAAAAGGGCGCCCAAGGGCAAACCGGGCGCCAAGTATTATTTATGCTTAGCCAACCAAAAAAATGAGCTTTGCACGCCAGGCAGAGCCTATACTGTAAAAATAGCACCAACAATCAAATCGGATAAATCCTTTTGGAGGCAAGTGCCTCGTTTATACCAAGATGAGTTTCGGGCCATTTCAAAGATTGCATATGAAACGATGAAGCCCAAGGGTGTTAGCGAAGAGGAGTACCAGTGGCAGCCAGAGTTGGAGTTTTGGGTTCCGGAATACCTTAGGTTCATAGGAAACGATGAAAGCAATTCAGTTTTTACCCATGGCCAAATCTATGCTACAAGAAAAAGCTTTCGGCCGCTGATTTGGATTAAGGCCCTTAATTCCAGGCCGCAAGACTTCCGGCCAGCGAAGCTATGGCAATATGAATTAGCCAACCCGGAAAGCTGGCGACACCGGCTTAAATAATTTTGCATATTTTTATCGCAAACAAC
>CAYMDR010000142.1:0-3323 GCA_964389195.1 uncultured Candidatus Peribacteria bacterium
CTTATCATCGTTTCTAAACAAGGGCAGGTCATTCGACTAAGCCTTAAGAGCATTCCTTCTCAAGGACGTGCTACTCAAGGCGTATATCTTATGAGACTAAATCAAGATGATAAAGTGGCTTCTACCTCAGTTATTAATGCCGAAGAACTCGAGGAAGAAGAGACACATCAAGAAGCTCCTTCTTTACAAAAATCGCTCGTCGAGTGAAAATCTATTGCTTGAAAAAAATCTTTCCAGTATATTACATCAGCTTTAAAAAAAACCACCTATGAAAGCCAAAATTCACCCACAATACAATGAAGATCTCAAAATCGTTTGTTCATGCGGCAATGTTATGATTGCAGGATCAACCAAAAAAGAGATTAATACTGAAATTTGTTCAGCTTGCCATCCTTTCTATACAGGACAACAAAAATTAATCGATACAGCTGGTCGTGTTGATAAATTTATGGCAAAAGTTAAAAAAGCACAAACTATTAAAGAAAAGAAAGTAAAAGTGGTCGAAGACGAAAATGACCAAACATTACCTTCAGAGGAAAAGACTTCAGCAAAGAAAACCACCAAGAAAGCTACTAAAAAAAGTGCAGAAGCATAAGAACCTCTAAAAATAGAAAAAGCCCGCCCAAAGCGGGTTTTTTTAGTCCAAACGGCTTAAAAAGTTACTTACATTAATGAAAAAATACCTAGTAATACTTAAAACCGGCTGGCAAGAAGCTTTTGAATATCGAATTGAGTTTTTCCTAAGTCTAGCAGGTTGGTTTGTAAGACTAGCTATCGCTTTATTCATTTGGGCAGCTGTTTTTGACCATCAAAGTACCGTAGGTAACTACAACTTTGAAACAATTTTAACCTATTTCCTCTTAGTTCAAATTGTCGTAACTTTGGTATTTTCTCGAGTTGGATTTCAGGTAGGTGAAGATATTCATACCGGTGATTTTTCCAATTACCTTACTCGACCAGTATCCTATCCACTTTATCAAATTTTTAGCGAATTAAGCCGCAATCTACTGAGAACATTGATGGGAGCACTGGCTTTTTTAAGTGTACTGGCCATAATGTATCCTGGATTTTTCACCAATTTTCAACTTATCAAAATACCAATTTTACTTTTAATCCTACTCTTCGCCTACAGCATGAATGCCCTTATTAGCTGTAGCATAGGTTATACTGGCTTTTGGCTAACCAATTCTAATCGCCTTATGTATGTTTATTTTGCCATTATTACTGCAATTTCAGGAATGACTGCTCCCCTTGATCTTTTTCCACCAGCTATAGTGAATATTATGAATTTTTTACCTTTCAGTTATATCTTTTACTACCCCGTAAAAATTATCCAAACCGATCTAGACTGGCAGCTGATAGCTTTTGTTTTAACACGTCAGTTGATTTTCTTAGGAATTTTGCTCTTTATTAATCAAACCTTATATAAAAAAGGAGTTAAAAAATATGAAGCCGTAGGACGTTAATTTTGAATACTATGTTCATCAAAAATACTAAAATTTTCTTAGAACTCATTAAAATAAATATAAAAAAAATGCTTATTTATAGAACACTTTTTTTTACAGAATTCTTTACCATGTTACTATGGGCAGCCGCCTATATTTTACTCATAGAGGTAATCTTTTTACACACTAAAACCTTAGCAGGTTGGGATAAAAGCCAAGCACAACTTATTTTAGCTTTCTATTACAGTTTCCAAACCTTTGGAGAGGTTTTTTATATCGATAACTTTGAACAGTTCTCCTTAAATCTGCGAAGAGGCCTCATCGATTTTAATTTAATAAAACCTGTCTCTTCACGCCTTCTCACCTTTTTGTACAACATGCAATTCCAGGATCTCTCACATTTTATTATGACCATAGGGCTATTTATCTACGCCATTAAAAATCTCCCACACCCTCTTGATCCTAAATTTTTCATTTTAGGTCTTCTCATGGTGATACCAGCAACCATTTTAAATTTTTCTATTCATTCTATTTTCACCACTACCGCTTTTTGGCTTCAAAAAAACGAAACACTCAGCAGTATTATGTGGAATTTTCGCCAAACCGCTAAATATCCACGCCAAATCTATCAGGGCTTTTTTAAAATTGCTTTCAGCTTTATAATCCCCTTTGCCCTGCTAGCAAGTATACCGGCGGAAGTAGCGATGAATTTTCAAAACGGACCATATCCATTTATATTTTTAGGCTTAACTATCTTTTTCTTTTATATCAGTAAGTGGTTCTGGAACTTAGGTCTCAAAAAATACTCTTCCGCAAACTAAATATGAATATTATTTCAACAAAAAACCTAACCAAAACCTTTGATTATTACAAAAAGCAACCAGGAATACTTGGCTCTATAAAGGGTTTATTTCACCGTGAGAAACTTTTTATCGATGCTGTAAAAAATATTAACCTAGAAATTAAGCAGGGCGAATTTATTGGTTTTATTGGACCAAATGGTGCAGGAAAAACCACAACCCTCAAAATGCTCTCAGGTATTCTTTATCCAAGCTCGGGAGAGGTATCCGTACTGGGCTACAAACCCTATGAAAGAAAACCTGCATTTCAAAAACAGTTTTCTTTAGTTATGGGTCAAAAAAATCAGCTCTGGTGGGATTTACCGGCTCGCGAAAGTTTTATTTTAAACAAAGCCATTTATGAAATTCCCGATAGCGAGTATGAAAAAAACCTTGATCAACTTACCTCTCTCCTCGACATCAAAGATTTATTGGATATCCAAGTAAGAAAATTAAGCCTTGGCCAACGTATGAAATGCGAACTCACAGCGGCCTTACTTCACTCACCAAAAGTAATTTTCCTTGATGAGCCCACCATCGGTTTAGATGTTATTTCTCAAAAAAACATCCGTGACTTTTTACTTGAATATAATCAACAAAAAAATGCGACCATTATTTTAACATCACACTATATGGAAGATATCCGTCGCCTCTGCAAACGTGTTGTCATCATCAATCATGGTCAACTTATTTACGATGGCACGTACAACAACCTAACCCAAAAATATGCTGATACCAAAAGACTAGAATTAACACTCAAAAAACATGTTAATCCCGATGAATTTAAAAAATATGGAGAGGTTACAAATTCTCGTGATTTAATCATACACCTTTCTATTCCACGCAAAGATAGCGCAGCCATAACAGCTAAAATCTTACAAGAGTTCCCCATTGAAGATCTAATTATTCACGAGAAAGAGATGGAAGAAATTGTTAGTGAAATTTTCCATCGCGGTCACACTCAATAAAACCCTACATGTTTGAATTTACCATTACCAAAGAAAGCAAGAGAGACTTAGCCCGAACCGGCGCGTTTATT
>CAYMDR010000143.1:0-3315 GCA_964389195.1 uncultured Candidatus Peribacteria bacterium
ACCACTTGAACCTTGGAAGGAATATTCCATTTATCCAACTCATCGGTAATTTTTTTTGCCCAATCACGATCTTTTTCTGACCCGAGGAGTAAAGGTACGAGCATTTTCATGAATTAATAATTAATAGTTAATAATTTTAATTAAAAAAACTTTGCTAAATTTTTCTGGATTCTTTCTAATACCGGACCAACTTGAGCTTCAAAAGTACGACCCGTAATAAGTTCATACGCTTCAATGTAGCGACGCGCCGTTTCTACCTTTACCTCATCGGGAATAGCTGGGATTTCTCCTTCGCCACGGAAACCTCTTTCCGCTAACCATTCACGGAGGTACTCTTTATCGATCTTTTTTTGCTCCTCACCCGCAGCAAACCTTTGTTCATATTCATTAGCAAACCAAAAACGGGAAGAATCCGGGGTGTGAATTTCATCAATTAAAACAATTTCTCCTTCAGGGGTCATGCCAAATTCATACTTAGTATCCACCAAGATAATCCCCTGCTTCGCTGCAATTTCAACACCACGTTGATAAAGTTTTAGCGACGCATCGGCGATTTTATCATACTGCTCAAGCGTTAAATCGGTACGTTCCAAAATTTGGTCGCGTGAAACCGACTCATCATGATCACCATGAGCCGCCTTGGTGGAAGGAGTTAATATCGGCTTATCAAACTTTTGGTTTTTCTTAAGGCCTTCAGGCAAAATATTCCCACAAAAATTCCGAACGCCCTTTTCATAATTATACCAAGCACTGGTAGAGGTGACACCAGTAATATAGCCGCGCACCACCATCTCAATCGGCAAAGGTTTGCATTGTTTGGCCACTACAACATTCGGGTCTGGAAATTCGATCACATGATTACCAATAATATCTTTGGTTTGCTCAAACCAAAATTGCGCCATTTGATTAAGCACCTGTCCTTTAAACGGAATGAGACAAAGTACACGATCAAAAGCGGAAAGCCGATCGGTAACAATGATAAAACGTTTATCTCCTTGGGTATAATTATCCCTTACTTTCCCCTCATATTTTTCTCCAAGAGTGGGAAAATCGGTACCGGCGAGTACATTAGGTAGCTGAGCAGCAAGGTCTTGAGGAGAAAGCATAAAAAAGTAAATTAGTGATAGGCGTACTTCGTTTCACTTCGTATCGTACGTGCACTATACTAGAAAATCTTAAGCAGATGCAAGAAAAAGCTTTAAATTTGGCTATTTTTATTTTTCAAGACGATATGCTATAAAGACAGCGTACCAAGTAAAATGGAACACCCATTAACTTACCTTCATGCCAGATATGAATTTTGCACAAAAATACGGGAAACTTACAGCGGTTTTAGGGGGCCAATGGGGCGACGAAGGCAAAGGTAAACTGATTGATATTTTAGCCAACCATTACGATATCGTGGCACGCGGAACGGGTGGAGCCAATGCCGGACATACTGTATATATTCAAGATCCAACCAATCCAGGCCAACGTAAAAAAGTGGTCTTTCATTTAATTCCATCGGGCGCACTCTACCCAAACGTGATTAATGTGATTGGCAATGGCTGCGTTATTCACATCCCTACGCTCTTAGAAGAGATCGCTTTTTTGGAAGCAAATAATATTCAAATGAAAGGTCGCCTCTTTATTTCTGACCGCGCCCATTTAGTTTTCGAGTACCATAAATTGGTGGATGTGATGCAGGAGGAGCGAAAAGGAAAAGCGAAAGTTGGGACAACCGGACGTGGGATTGGCCCGGCATATACCGATAAAATCAGCCGTATGGGGGTTCGCCTACATGAACTTTTAGATATGGAAAGCTTTGAAACCCATGTCCGAGCCAATGTGGAAATGTTGAAAAGTATGTATGGTTTTGAATTCGATGTGGAAAAAGAGCTGAACTATTACCGTAGTATTGCTGAGCAAATAAAACCTTACATTTTAGATACATCTTTCTTTTTAAATAAAGCCTTAGCCGAAGGTAAAAAAATTCTGCTTGAAGGGGCGAACGCTAATTTACTTGATATCGACCACGGCACCTACCCTTATGTTACCTCTTCTAATGCTAGTATCGGTGGCCTTATAACAGGACTTGGTATTGGCGCCATGAAATTTACCGCGGCCATCGGCGTGATGAAAGCCTACTGCACCCGCGTTGGATCCGGACCTTTCCCTACGGAACTTGATAATGAAATTGGCGAAAAAATGCGTACCATCGGCGGCGAGTTTGGATCAACCACCGGTCGTCCTCGACGTTGCGGCTGGTTTGACGCGGTCGCCTCTAAATATTCCGTCATGATCAATGGCTTTAGCAGCATCAACCTTACAAAACTAGACGTCATGGATAGTTTTGAAACAATTAAAATCGCTACCAAATATCTTTACGAAGGAAAAGAATTAGAGACCTTACCAGCATCGTTAGATCTTTTGGCAAAAGTTGAAGTCCACTATGAAGAAATGCCCGGCTGGAAACAGGACATATCATCCGCTCGCACCTTAGCAGAACTCCCTGAAAATGCTCGCAACTATGTAAAGCGACTTCAAGAACTACTTGGCTGTCCTATCGATTTTGTAGGGGTCGGCATCGGTCGCGAACAGATGACCATCAATCTATAAATCAACATTTTCTAAGATTGCGTTAAGACAAAACGGTAATGACCGGTGATTTCCGTTGGCCAGCTTAAAAGATAATCATCCTCGCGAACCCCTCTTCCATAATTATGAATAAGTAATGGCACACCGTCCGGACGACGTTGATCGGAAACAATACCGATATGCCAAAGACCACCAGGAATTTGAGCGTAGGTAACAATATCTCCTCCTTGCCACTGCGCTAGATTTTCTTCATCAGATGGAATAACTTCGAGTATTAATTTTTCTGTATATTTATTAAGAAAAACGCGAATGTTTTCGACTCTTCTAAAGTTAATATTACTATCCGGGATAGGATCTTTTCTATAATCGTTAGGAAAATTAGCCATGTCTTTATCAATCATAGTTTTAAAATCGTATCCAACATCGTCCAAAGTTCGCCACATAATATCGGCGCATGCACCTTTATTGCCTGGAGGATAAGCTTCTGCATAATAACTGGTATCATATTCAGTAACGACGCCAATTTGAGCTCGAGCACTTTGAACAATATCGGCAAAATCATTAATACCATCCGCATCTTGATCTTGTGGACTCTGGATCTGAGTAATCACAATGGGGTCTTGATAAGGTACTGCTTCTTCTAAAGTAGCCGTTGCGCAGGCCGCTAAAACAAAAACACTGAGAACGAAATAAAAATATTTAAGCATAGAAATACCAAATTAACGCATTACCGACATT
>CAYMDR010000144.1:0-3313 GCA_964389195.1 uncultured Candidatus Peribacteria bacterium
CGGTTTCCAACTTGGATGGTTTTCATAGTTATCGATTCTTAAAATGGTCGCTTTTTCCGGTTCAAAACGAGGTGCTTTATCCAATACAAAAGCATTTTTATCCCCTTTAACCTGATATTTTTCTTGATCAAAAGTTACGGCTACTTTTTCATTTTTACTAAAGGTTGCTAGTTTTTTACTACCATCCATCACTGTAAATTTACCATTGGCGCTTATAATCGGATCGCCGCTAAAACTTAAACCGATACGGATATTGTCGCTATTCTTAGTTACAGTTTTAGGAGTTGTCGTAGTGGTTTTACGCGTTTTACTCACCGTAATGGTAATAGTTTGTGGGCGAGTTGTAAGCGTATGTTTGCCGATGCGTGGAGTAATTTGGAAGCTATAGGTTCCTTCTGCCTTCGGTGCTTCAATCGTGAGGTTGACGGTAGCTATTTTACCGGGAAGAACTTTTGCCTCTTTTACTGCAACCTTAGAAATTTTAAGACTACTATTGTCGGTAATATCAAAATCCACAACTCCATTGCCTTTTTTGACCCAATTAGCGGCTCCTCCATTTTCAAACTCCAAAGCGATGGTTCGTTTTTCACCTGGAAGGAAATTTTTAGTATCTACCGTGCGTACATAGCGAGCAAAATAGGTGGAATCATAAACGTAAAATTCTAGTGAATCCTCTTTGTAAGGAAGCCAAGTTACGCCTTCAATAACCGGAGCAAAGTACTCTTTATAAAGTCCTGTCACTTGCGGAGCTTTTATTTTTATACGGAAGGTTCCAGTTTTTCCAGGCTTAACCTCTTTTTCTTCCAAGGACGCAAGTCGCGCACCAGGGATGGCTATAATAGTAGATAGGTGATCCCGAGGGTTCTCGGTGCCTATCATAATTTTACCCACACCATCTTTTTTCCAGGTGGCGTTTCCAGTATTTTTGAGTTGTAGTTTTGCTTCTGCCGTTTCTCCACGCTTAAGTGCCGTTTTACTAAGAGTGAGTTTTACCAACTCGTAATCATAGATAGGAGCAGTAATTTGTAGCGGGATAATAAGATATTTTTCTAACCGTAACTTATTATCAATAAAAGGAATCACCTCAAAGGTTGTGAGTCCACCTTTAGCACCTGCTTCTATTTCTAGCGTAAAAGTAATGCTGGCACCCGGTTTAACCTCTTTACCGGCATTATTAGAGGCCATAGACCCATCTGTTACCAGGTAATTAAGGGCATTTTCATCTTTATTAAGAATTAAATTTGTTTGAGAACCCCAACTTTTAGTGCCGGTATTTTTAAGTTTTATTTTTACTGTTTCCTTTCCGCCGGCATCCAGTTCTACCATAGGAATCTCATTCTGGAGGGCATAATCATAATCCTGTTTCTTCTTTTTATCCTCTGCTGTCAGACGACGACGATCCTCTACCGCTGATTTAAAACTACCTTTGACTTGTAATCTTAATGCGGGCAATAGATCATAAAGTTTTTCTCCAGGACAGGATGTGCTTTTTACGTCACGATGGCCAAGAATATTGGGCATAACTTCACCCCGGAATTTAGAAGAGCCCACTGGATCAATATCATACAGAGTGGTTTTTTCTTTGATCAAAGAGGCCAAAGAGTTCATAACAGCTTCAGGTGGATCTTTTTCTTGAAAATTACCCAGCACTGCAATCCCGATACTACCGGTATTATAGGCTCCGGCATGGGCTCCAATAACACCTTCCCCACCAGCACGCCCTTCATAGACATTACCTTCTTGGTCAATAATATAGTTATAGCCAATATCACCCCACCCTTTACTAATAGTATGCCAATAATAAATATCGCGGATGGCTTGCTCAGGATCATCTAGGTTTTTTTCGGTTGCCGTATGATGAACGATAATTTTAGATATTGTGGTTGAGTACTCTTGCGGCCAGGTAAGTGTTTCACCATCTTTATTTTTTGTTACCTTCTTCTTAACTTTTAACTCTTTGGCATATTTCTTATCAAAATCACTATCTCCTTCAAGGAGTTGAGCTTCGGGACGATCATCGGTATAGACGCGCAAACTTTCGTCTGCTCCCCATTGGCTCCGTGAAATAACGTTTGTGTGTAAAGGTTTAACGCTTTTTGCCACCATTGTGGAAGCGCTTTTCCCTAAGCTTGCAACCACCGCTTCATTGGCTACGGTTATTTTTTCTCTGGCATTAATATAGGTAAATTCAATATTTTCTATCACCGGAGTAAGATTTTCCTGCGAACTGGTAAGTAAAACCTTATATTCAAAAGCTGTGGCAGGGTTGGTAGGAACAAAAGCGGAAGGATAGGCGCTATCAGCTTCGGTTTTGCCATCAATGTCACCCTCCATTTTTAACCAATCTCCCCATCCTGTTGCCGTTTTAAAACGTATAAAAAGGTCTGCGGTGGTAGCTTGTGGCTGGATTTCATGCCATGTTAAGCCAAGACTGGTAAAGATAAAAGGAGCCTCTTTAACCGGTGAAAGATATGTGCTTTCTTGGGATGTGCTTTTTTGCGCTACGTCTGAATTTAGAGCAGCATAAGCCGATAATGGCGTAGTAGAGAGCAATAACAAGAACGTGAGGACGGAAGCTATCCCGCTAGTTAAACGGGAAGCGGTAGAGCGCACTGCAACGTAAGGGCTTTTTTTCATTGTTTTTAATAACAATTTATTGAATCATTGTACCATTTTTCCTCTTATTTAAACAGACTGGAAAGGTATAAGTTACGTACTTTGATTTGCAATTTTTAAAAAAGTTAGTATGATAAGCATGTTCTGACCCGAAAAACATAGATTTCTTCGCCTTTTAGGCCTGTAATTTACTTTATTCCTTCGCTGCTGTCACTGGAGCATGGCTCTTACTTATAGTCTTAAATATAAAAAATTAAACCATTTTCAACGCACCATCTTGGAAAAAGAAGGTGAGGTTGTTATTGATCGTCAATCTTTCTGCTTAAAAGGGAAAGGCGCTAAAGACCATGGTGATAATATCTATTTTAGCGATATTAAAAATATCTTTATTAAGGAGGATCATCTTATTTTTACAACCTTTACCAAAGAAAGGTATGTTTTAAGTGATTTTTCCAACCTTTTTGACTCTTTTCTTAAAGATTTTTTTAGAGTTCGTAATGAATTTCTAGCTGAGAGTTTATTTATGAAGGTGGGAATGCTCTACCATGAATATGAAGGAGCCGTAGAGGTTGTAAATAATTTTGGTAAAAATATTAATAAAGGCAAAGCCCGCATTCAGTTTTATGAGGGAAGTATCGTGATTATTCCCGAGGCGAGAGAATGCTTTGTTATCTATCCTGATTTTCTAAAAAATCAT
>CAYMDR010000145.1:0-480 GCA_964389195.1 uncultured Candidatus Peribacteria bacterium
AGCATTTTATGACTACTTTACACAAATAGGGATTCTGAAAAATGAACATTTTGAAAAGTTCATAGATTTAATTTCATCAAATTACTTTACCATGATTCAGATGTCTAACATCTGTGTGGTGGCTAAAAACCCAAGTCACATCTACCTGAACGAACGAAAACAAATGAACTCTATTAGTGATTATGCTATCAAATTCCACGATGGCACAGGTATGCACTTTGTTAATGGCAGATACATGAATGATTCTCTTTTCAAAAAGTTATCCAATAAAGAGTACACGCCTGATGAGTTTTTTAAGGAAAAAAACGAAGAGGTTAAGTCATCTGCAATAGCATTTATGCAACAGGCTTATGGCGATGAATATGTAGCCGGCTTTTTGCGTGATAGCCTTACTGAAGTTCACACTTTCGTTGACAAAAAGAATGGCAAATTTTTGGAAGGAACTACGGGAGGGATGAATGTCGGAGTATATACTCTATT
>CAYMDR010000145.1:490-3297 GCA_964389195.1 uncultured Candidatus Peribacteria bacterium
GCTTATGTTAGGTGCTATTGCCCTTCAACTGACCGAATGTTTTTCCTGGGCGTTAACCCTGCACACACCAACGCTAAGGATGCAATTGCATCGCTTTACACAATACCTACTAAATTAAAGCCACATATAAAAGGCATCGCTCGACAGGGTGAGAGGTTTTCGACTACCTTTACAGATAAAGGCGCTAAAATCCTGAAAGAGTTAACAAGCGATGAACTAAAAGAAACAACCAGCATAACCGGCGATGAGTATTTTTCACTAATGACTTACGAATTTTAAAAAATAAAAAATGGAAACAAAAGACCTAATCAACGTAGCACCGTCATCAACAGAAGGCCACTTTGTAAAAGGGGCAAGAAAGGTAATTGAGTTAGACGCTATTTCTGAAACTTACCGCATTGATGGTAAAAGCGAATTGGTGACTAAAAATCACACAACATTAAAAATGGATGAAGATTGCCTGATTACATGCCAGAAGGTGTATAATCCGTTTACCGCTCTTTATGAAAAGAGCAATGATTAACCACAAAACAAAAATTAAAGATATGACCACTATACAAGATTTAGAGCACTTTGATATATGCCTAAGCAAAAGGGCGTTGGCTGTAAAAAACGGAGCCATTGAAATCTCCCTGAGGGAGCTTGCAGAAAAAACAAATAAAAGGGATGCCCCAAAATAACGTATAATGCACTCAAGCAATCTGTTTTATATTCTTAAATTCCTGGCATTGGTTTATGCTTGTTACAACCTGGTTCGGGCAGCTTATTTATTTTCAATTATAATTAATACGTGGATTGAGGTGTTTAAAAAAAGGTAGCTATAAATTAATCTAAAACTAAAAAGTGAAACGAATCATTTGCTTTTTTATCGGGCACAAACTATCATCCGAAACAGATAGCGGTTACGACCATTGCGAAAGGTGTAAGCAACACGAATACTATGATGGTATTGATGAAAATAAAACAGGGTGGTATTTCACTTTGCCTCATATAATAACTCATAATTATTGGGTGGCAAAATGGAAAGTATTTGGATTTAGCAGGAGGGCGTTTACAAAATGCTCTGACTGCGGGAAACCAGATACATTTTGCGGAAAATATCGGGGCGACCATTCTAAATGTTTGCCATTTTAATCATAAGCTTGACTGTATATTGCTTCCTAAAAAAACAAACAAAGGAATGAACTATATAGAAAAATTAAAGCCTTACCCGGGAACTATATACTTAACTAACCAACGCCGGTAGGTTATCAAAATACAGAAATGAAAATCAATAGAATTTGGGCAATGCCCTCGCATCACACCTTCAAAATAAAACCAATAGCGGAATTGTTAAGCCGCGATGTGGGAGATGGCATAGGATGGATTGACCCGTTTTCGGGGGAAAATAGCCCTGCCGAACTTACAAACGACATGAACCCTGAAAAACCCGCTAAGTTTCACCTACACGCTAAAGAATTTGCAGAGCAATTACGGGGCACTTACAAGGGCGTATTGTTTGACCCTCCGTATTCATTACGACAGGTTAAGGAGTGCTACGAAAACATAGGTGTGAAACTATTTCAAGAAGACACACAACGTTTTCCGCAAAATGTAAAGGAACTTATTTCACCAAAAATAATAGCCGGTGGCCATGCTATAACCTTTGGGTGGAATAGTCAGGGCTTCGGTAAAAAACAAGGTTTTGAATTGATAGAGGTTTTGTTGGTGCCTCACGGACGGGGGCACAACGACACTATTGTAACAGTGGAAATAAAAGTAGAATGATAACCCAACCGCTTAGGTTAAACAAGTATATAATTCCCCCTTACCCGTATTACCAGTCCGATGAGTACACGGCATCAGGGGATGCCAACGAATAGGCTAATAAGTTGGTGTGCTATCCTGTAGTATATCCCGACTCCCTGCATTCCGGTTGGTGAATTTGCCAACCGGTTTTTTATTTATTTTTACTCATCATGCGCAAAGCTAATCTTGGATGAGCGGACGAAGCAAGAAATTGTTGAGGGAAAAACGGGAAAGAATTTTTAAACGCGATGGCGGTGTTTGTTGGCTTTGCGGCATGCCAATTGAGCACCGGCATGAGTTCACACTGGACCACGTAATCCCCAAGAGCAAGGGTGGCGATAATTCTTATGAAAACCTTAAAGTTGCTCACGCTTACTGTAATAGCGTAAGGGGCTCAAAAGATACAAATGAATGTGACCCTAAGTTGTTTATACGCAGGCCTAAAATCCAACTATCGGTATTTAATTTGTCGGAGTATATGGGTTATTCGGTTTTGTGGCGTAGTTTAAGTTTGCTGAACGTAAAAAGGATTTCTCCGGAGTTGTATTTTTGCTTCCCTCCTGACGCCCCCACGCTGTGCGCCAGCCTGGTGTATGGTTCTAAGGCGCTGTCTAAGGTGCCAGCCCCATCCCCCATCCCCGCAAAAGAATCCGCTGGCCCTGCTTTGGTGCTTACGGAAATTACCTGGGAGGTTATCGGGCTATTATTGGGGTCTTTTGGCGTGGTTTTCGATTAAAAAGTGAGGTTCCCTGGGCTAATAGGGGTTGATTTTGGCCCGTCGCATAAAATTTTCCTGGGAGGATTTTTGCCGGTACCTGCCCTTAGAGCGTCATTCTGCATGCAAGGGCTGTTTAGTTTTTATTTCATTAAAAAATCCTCTTTATTTTCGGACAAATCAACCAATGAAAGCTGGGTTAAGGAGCCTATTTGAAGATATGAAGAGCGTGCCCGGCCAGCCCCTTCACATCCCCACCATCATTTTAGCCCCTGATTTAGCCCCTTATAAGAGGTTTGTATTC
>CAYMDR010000146.1:0-1014 GCA_964389195.1 uncultured Candidatus Peribacteria bacterium
GGGTTGCAGCATCGCTGCTGGTAACAGTAAATACATAAGGCATTGAGGTTGGCTTACGGCCACGAACAACGCCAGTGCCGCTAACCGTTTGCTCTCCGCCTTCAGCCATATCAAAAGCGTCGTCGCTGTTGAAGCCGTCATCACCTGCATCGTTATTCCAACCGAAGGAATTCAGCAGATGGTCATTAAGTTTAGAACGATTGTAGTTCATTTCTTAAAAGGTTGAATTGATGGACAAAAATTTTTACTCGGAAATTTTAGTTCTACGGTAAACCCGTATTATCAAAACCTCCAAAAAAACTTTACCCAGGCTTGCAGTTACGCCGATAACAGCTGTAGCAAAAACCAAGGGGCTAAGCCGTGTTGGTTACGCTTTGTCGATAACGTGCTTCTGTATAGCATTTGCAGCTAATACGCCGCCAGTTATGGCAACAGCCATAAGAACAGTGCTGATAAGCATCTTTTTGGTTTCTGCGTTCATTTTGTTTTACCTTTTGGGTTAATTAATACAACCTCAAATAATTGATGTTGCGATTACGATTGCGATTTTAATTACACTTTATGAAGCTATTTAATTTATTTTTGCAATGCCGCAATTGCAAAAATTGGCACAGATTGAAAATCAGCGAGTTATAGGTTGCATATAAACATTTCCAAAGCTACTTAAATTGCTATCTTTGATACGTTTGTTACTTTTGAATTAATAACATGCAGAACAACATACGCATACAAACGCCGGCAGCCCTTAACGTATTTCCCGCTTTGGGCTTTGGCTTGGGTATAGCTATAGCGCTTACCAGAAAAAACAAAACAGAGAACAGTTTGTCCCTTTTTGTTTATCCAATAATGGGACTATTTATCGGGTCTCTGCCAAAGTTGTATTATGCCGGCAAGGCAGCAAGGGAAACCATGAAGGAAATTGACGAGGCTAAGTCCCGTTTAATAGATGATGATATTATTGAATACATAGAATTGCTTGCAAAGCAAAACGATTCGTTAATTCTATGGAAGGGA
>CAYMDR010000146.1:1024-3275 GCA_964389195.1 uncultured Candidatus Peribacteria bacterium
AGCAGCGTTGCTTCACAGATAAGCATGCTTGACTCAGAGCATAAACGACTTATGCTGGAGGTGTTTATGGCGATAGCGGCTTTGCCTGAGGACATAAGTGAAAATACGCGCATAGCGTTCACGGATAAAATGGAAGTGCTCGAAAACAAATATGGCACTGCCCGCTTCCGTAAGGTGGGTAAAATTCTTGAGGAGATAAATCAAATAATAACCCTTAAAGAAACGAGCAGCCCGGATAAAACATTAAATCAAGCTAATACTCAAAAAGCCGAACCGTTTCCTGAAATGGAAAATGACGAGCCGGTAGAGTTTGATGTTGAAAGCTATAAAAGGGAGATTGCTAAAGTAAAGCCTAACGAAGAGGTGAAAGAGTCCGCCTTGTTTAGCTTAGTAAGTGCCCCTGTACCATCCCATATTGCCGCATAGGTTAATTGCAACCTATTGATTGCAAAAAACAAAACATCTGCTACGGCTATATAATTTATTTTTGAATGGTATGCATGAGAGCACAGATAAATTTCTCAAACAGCTTCGTCCTAAAAAAAAGAACTTTCTAAGTTTTCTGGAGAACGCTAATATTTACTCTGTAACAAACCCTATGGTTTTTACAGTCTCTAACAGCGGAGGCGGAGCGAGAACCATTAATCTATTTGGCGCTAACCTTAACCGATTTACATCCAACACCGGCCTGCCTGGCAGCATTAGTGTAACATACGGCTTTCAGGACTATTCTTATTTGCAGTTTCTGGCAAATACTGAAAACTTCAATTTCAAAATCGGAGCACTGAGACTACAAAGCGATAGCAATCCTCAGCTTCAGCAGGTTATAAACTATGAGCTATTTTTTCCTGAAGGAAAGTCTATAACCCGAGCTATTGTGCCATTTAAAAGATTAAACCAATACATTACTAACGCGGTTGAGATGGACCTTAGTAATGAGGATTATATTATTAATGGTGACAGTCAGCTTTCTTACACCATGCAGCCCTTTGCATCGGTGACATTCTTTATTTTTCCAAGTATTGTTACAAGTATTAAAATACTGTTTAACGAGGGAGAGATAGCCAAGAAAACGGATAAGAGCTTCGAGCTTCCGCTAAACGAACCTAATTTGTACTGGAACTGGAAAGACGCTGGCATACCATTAGGCCGGCTTGAGTAAGTGCTTATAGGTATTAAAAACAGAAATAAAACGGTTAATGGTGTGTTGGTAAAAATCAAGGCACTAATATAGAATGTGGGCGCAAATAATTCTTCAGCACTTTCCTCATCTTCCTTGGATTCGGCAACACAGGAGCTTATTCGCTTATCAAATATTTCGGCAACACCCTCAACGCTCTCTGGCGATTTATTTTGGTGGCAGTATGCCTGGAGGTTAAAAATATTCTTAAGGTGCCTGTGCCTGCCGCATGTTATTTGAAAGTCATAAGGAGTAAGCGTTAATTGCTCATGAGAGGTAAGCGTTGCCTTGCAAACATAGCACCGCTCATCATTCCTGGATTCAATGAATAGCGAGTATGCGGTTATGGCCTCGGAAAAATCCTTGAATTCCGGGTATGCCAATAGGAAGTTTTCTACGGTTTGGGGATAGTCCATGTGTTATTTTATAATACAGGGGGCGCCGGCTCTTCTGTTATTACCTTGGAAAGAAATTCAATTGCCTCGACATAAGTTTTAAAAACGAATTGGTTTTTTAATCTTAGGTCATCCGCATAAATAAGCGGGGTCTTTTCTTTTTCGGGGTTCTTGGTAAAATTATCAAGGAATGTGTCTATCTTTTCAAACTTATCCGACTCAGCATGATGACATATATCTTCGATAATGTCATCTTTCTTAAACTCTCGTTTCAGTATTTTAGCCTGCGCTTCGGCCATGGCTAAAAAATTATCGTTTGGCTTGGTTTTTTCAACAAATGGAAGGGTTACAATCCAACCGTTTTCCACCGCAGTGATAGTAATACTTAATGTGAACATAATTATGTTTTTTTTATTTTGGGTTACCGTAAAACTCAGAGAATAAGCGTTCTTTTATTGCGGCAACGGCTTCTGCAACCGGCTTTCTTCTGCTACCTACTTCCTCAATACTGCCAGAGCCTCCGGCATTTTTATTTAAGAACACGCTAAGGTCCACCTTATCCTGCTCTTCGCGGAGCACACTTGGGTTTTCCTCAAGGTAGTCAATGATTGCCCTTTCAAATATTGCCTTATTAAAGGCTCCACGGATTTTATTTTCATCCTTATCTACCCAAACA
>CAYMDR010000147.1:0-3258 GCA_964389195.1 uncultured Candidatus Peribacteria bacterium
CGATGGCATTCAAGATCCAAATGGCTTCACCAAGATAGGCAGAGCGCAAGCAGTGAGTACGCTCTTAAGTGATCCAATACCGCATGCTCGATTACTAGAAATTGGAGCACAAGGTACATTACATCTTTTTGATAGTGATAATTTTAGTGTGAAAGTTATTCCCAATAATGGGTCAACTCAACCTAATCGCTTAGTGTTTAGTGATACCGTAAGTAAGGAGCCTCTTGCGGAAATATTTACCGTTATGAAACCTCAAAGCCAAGCGGTAATTATCCCTTCCCTATCAGCCATTAATGCCCAAAAAGATGGGGTATATATTCAACAAATTATCAACAGTGAAGAGTACGTACTGCAAACTACCGCAAAAGGAGTAAGCTTACTTAAAGCAGGAAATGAGGTGGTTGCCTTTAAAAATAACGGCGATATAACTCTGCTTAATAATAATTTTGAAGTAAAATTAAATCCTGATAGTAGTTTTTTGGAGTTTATTATTACTGATAATGGCATTGAAATTGCCAGAGCTTCCTTGGTAAATACTTTTGAAGGAGATGTTCAGGTATTAGATCATGCTGAAGTTATTGATACTGCTGCAGTTTCATACCAAAGTGGAGTTTATGTTCATGCTTTAAGCGTAAGTAATACTATCGCCTATGAAACGGCCTTTTCTGGTAATTCCACAGCAATAAATAAGGGAGTTTATATTACTGATAAAAACCAAGAACTTCCTAATAACCAAAAGCCGGGGTTATCCTATGCTTCTTTAGAAAAAGCTGGTGATGTTCCTGGTATTGGCTTTACCGGAGACAATAAACATATGTTACTTTTTGCTGCTGGTAACGCTGTAGGAGAGGCAAATCTTCCCTATGCTTCAGAAATTGGCGTCGTTATCGGCGACCCAACTATTAAAATTAATAATAAAACATCAGCTTCCGATGGCACCGGTTTTACCCAAGATATTGGACAGGAAATTTTTACTGGTGACTCTCCTATTAAGGAACTAACCAATATTGATTACAACAGTGATGGCTTGGATGATGTTTTGGTATCCTATGAAAATGGCCAAGTTCGACTCTTACAAAATAATAAAGGTTATAAACGCTTTGAGGATCGTGGTATTTTTCTAGATTTCCCCAATGGTATTTTAAGTATGGCTACCGCTGATTTCAATAAAGATCAGCAGGATGATCTGATTGTTGCAACACAAGATAGTTGTCGCGCTGGGGAAGTTTGTGTGGATATTTATGAAAATAAGAACGGTAATTTTCAGCGAAAACATTTAGAGCTAGAACCTTTTAATGAAAAAAACCGTGTCTTAATGGTGCGGGCTTTGGACATGAATAATGATGGATACCCGGATGTCATTACTTCCGATGATACCGGCACTATTCGGGTGTTCTATAATCACCAAGGCGAGATCGAAAACCAGGGACAATTTATAGGATCACTGGGAATTCATATCGATAATACGGCTAATTTAAAAACGGAAATTTTAGTCCACTACAATGGATCACCTGTGAATCAGCTTGGTTCAGATGATGATAATAATTTTGTGGTAATGGTGAATGAAGAGATTGGAACAAATGATTTTATCTATTTGGATTTGGATCCTGTGCTAGGCCTGCAATCAAGCAAGCAAGCCCAAGATCTTACCGAGCCTAAAAATATTTTAGGTCTTGGGGATGGTGTTGAATACACCATTACTTTGAATAATAGTGGAGCAGTAAAACTCAGTAATGTTATGGTAAGTGACATTGCTCCTACCGTCATGGCTATAGATTTTGGAAGTGTGGCATGTATAGATTGTGAAACTCCCGTAAAATT
This sequence comes from uncultured Candidatus Peribacteria bacterium, assembly GCA_964389195.1. GTDB lineage: Bacteria > Patescibacteriota > Gracilibacteria > UBA1369 > UBA1369 > CAYMDR01. The sequence goes on from CAYMDR010000147.1 coordinate 1,822, forward strand.
ATTAGAGACGGGGCAAAGTTTGCGTCCTTATATTTTCAGTGGCTTTGATATTCCTGCTGGTAAAAGCCGGACTATTAAGTATCGAGCTACCATGAAAAAGACACCGGCGGTAAATATTAATGTGGGACAAAATTTGGATAAAGGGTATGCCGTTGATAATTATGCCGATATTAGTGCTACGCCAGAAGGCAATACCAGCGGACGGATGACCTATTTTTATTCTGATTATAAAGATCCTATTACGGGGAAAGTTTTATATAAAAACTATACGCCGCCTCCTCCAATGCCACCTGAAATGCCTAAAACAGAAGGTGGGGTTGATGTTAATAAATTGCAGCTTGATACCAATGGTGATGGTGTTCCTGATGAGGTACAAAACTGGCAAAATAACCAACAAACCAAACAGCAACAAGAGGCGGCGGATGCCGAAGGCAGCGTTGGTGGTGCACTCGATAAAATTGGCGATGACTTGGAAAGTGCCATTAATGCTTTTAGCTGTAGTGGTGGCTGTATTCCCATGCCTCTAAACTATGCCTTTTTAGCACCGGGAGCTATTAATGCTATGGGCATTCCACTGGGATTTGATCCGGGGCTACCGGTGTTTGCCTTTGGCGTTCCAAGTTTGATTCCTGTTTGGCCACCAAGTCCATATCAAGGATCGCTGGGAGGCCGTATTTATGTTTCACCAACTTTAACGGGTAGTGTCGGACTTGGTATTTGTGTGGGACCATATTTACTGGGGCAATGCTGGGGTATTAAAGCTGCAGATGTTCTACCAAGTGGCGTATGTGATGAAATTGCCGGTGATCTTAATGGGGCATTGGCTACCGCAAATGCCGCTGCACAATCGGTAGGTTCAGATTCAGCTATGAGTGCGGATGGTAGTGTAAGTGGTGGTGATACGGGAGGCCGACAAACGACTGGTGGTATGGCTGGTAGTGCGTCCCTGGGAAGTTATAGCTATAAAGCAAGCGTTGGCACCAACTTCCGTATACCAGGATTTCCGGCCGTAATAACGGATTGGTTGGATCGTCAAACTGAAGAGATTGTGAATAAACTTACGGATCTTCCCGATATTTATTTTATTTATCCTGATCCAACGTCGCTTGTTGGTGCCGCGCGACCTACCGAAGGTGCTCAACAAAGTGGCGGAAGTGAAGACAAAGCTTTTGAGTTTCCTCCTGCTAAAAAATGGACGAGCTTCCGTGAAGCTTTAAGTTATTTAAATTCGATTCCGTTAGTTCAAATTGAAAGCCGTGAAGTACTTATTAAAATTCCGGCCTTAACGGAAGCCGAAATTGTTAAGTTGCAACGTGATGCCCAGTTATGGCTGCAAGATACAAAAGCCGAGGTTGAACGAGTGAAAGAGGTTTGGAGTTGTGATAAAGACAGTCAGTATCAAACCCTTTGTGACAAGCTTTTATTGGATACGACAAG
>CAYMDR010000148.1:0-3191 GCA_964389195.1 uncultured Candidatus Peribacteria bacterium
TAAAAAAAGCTGCGCCAACTTGCTCTTTCTTAGCCCAAACAGCCAACTCCTTTATGATATCTTCGCCATAATCAAACCGCAAGAAATACCTACTATCTTCATGTAAAAGTGTTTTCATAAAGCTTTTTTAAGCTTAAGTGAAGCCGAATTAATGCAATACCTCTTGCCGGTGGGGTTTGGGCCATCTTCAAAAACATGACCAAGGTGAGATCCGCAACGACTACAGGTAACTTCAGTTCTTTGCATGCCATGGCTTTCATCGCCTTCTAAGGCTACTTTTTCCTCTTCTATAGGTGCATAAAAACTAGGCCAACCGGTACCGGAATCAAATTTAGTATCAGAGGAGAAAAGTTCATTACCGCAAGCGCCACTAAAAGGCGCTTCCGTACCTTTTTTACGCAAAATATTATACTGCTCTTCACTTAAAATTTCTCGCCATTGCTCATCTGTTTTCTGTATTTTTCCACCTTTAAGCTGTGCCTTAGGATCGCCAGGATCATAGCTACAACTCTGATTGTTTTGTGTGTCATCCATAAAAAATGAAAAGTAACGTAGTATTTTTTAATACTCTTTTAAGCGAATCTTATCAGTCATAAATTTATTCATCAACCACTCTGAAAGATAAGGGAGAAACATGAGATTGGCAAACGTATTTCTCATCCATAAATTGAAGCGATTTTTTGGCACAAATGACCCAGCAAAACGTTCGGCAATTTTTTGTTTATTTTCAATAAAAGGACGAAAAGCCTGCTCATATTGCTCAAAAGCAACGTGGTGGTCGCCTGCGGCCTTTTTTAGCTCTCCAGCCAAAATATAGGCTCCGATCATGGCCAACGTTGAACCTTGCCCAGAGAGGAGCGAAGGACAATCGCACGCGTCACCAACCAACGAAACTCTTCCCTTGAACCATTGATCCATATGAATTTGACTTACCGCATCAAAATAAAAATCATGAGAGCTATCCATCCGTTTGATTAAAGCAGGAGCTTCCCATCCCACATCACTAAAAACCTCTCGCAGCAGTTCTTTTTGTGCTTCCACATCATGATAATCATAGCGCAGTTTTTTAGGGCTGTGAAAGATAAAAAAAGTGGCAAATTGATCCTTATTTAAGGAATAAATGCTAATCTGTTTTCCGGGAACCGTATAACTTAAAAAGAGCCGATCCTTTTTGAGATAATTTTCAATTGTGAAAGAAGAAGTGTAATAGCCGTAGTATTTTTCGTACTGCGCTTCATCTCCAAATACCAGTTTTCGTACATTCGAATGAAAACCATCGGCACCAATCACTAAATCATACGAATGCTTACTGCCATCGGTAAAAACAACCCCAACATTTTTTTCGGCTTGTTGAAGGGTTTTTATAGAATTATTAAAGATAAAATCTACATCATTTTTTACTCTTTTATAAATAATTTCCTCCAAGCTGCTGCGCAAAATCGTGTAGGCGCGATTTTTGAGCAAAATACGAAGTTTATCAGCATTTAAACCGCCCAATCGTTTATTATTTTTATCCACAAAGGTGATTTCACTGACTTTGAAATCAGCCTTGGCAAGATCATCCAACATGTCCATTTTTTCAGCCACATCGACACCCGCTCCAAAAAAATCGATCATGTATCCGCCCTCGCGCAGCTTGGGAGCGCGCTCAAGAATTATTGGATTAAAGCCATGTTTTTTCAGCCAATAAGCAAGGGTAAGTCCGGCAATTCCGGCGCCCGAAATGAGAATGTTTTTGTTTTGCATAAAATTGCGCATTAGAACTTGAGAAATAATGATTTTTCCCGTCATAAATACTTTAAAACCACTCAACAAGAACCCGGCTACACTATGGTTGCGGGAAATTTTGTTTTTTGGTAGACAAATTGGCGGAGAGAGTGAGATTCGAACTCACGAGGGGCTTGCACCCCTGACAGTTTTCAAGACTGTTGCCTTCAACCGCTCGGCCATCTCTCCCCATAGAACCAGTGCGAGCTGTACTATACAAAAGTTTTAGTATCTTTGGCAAATTTAGTTTTATTTCAGATCTGCTTAATCTTTCCTTAATCTCAAACCTGTAAAAGTTAAAGCCCAATCTATCCATTAATACTTTGCCACATGAAAATAGAACCTTTAACGCAAGAAGAATCTATACAAACTATAGGTGAAATTACTATTAATATGCCAAGACGAGAACTTTCTTATCAAAATAAAAAAATACGCCTCCGCAAAAAAGAGTTTGAACTTTTTGAATTTCTTCTCCGCAATAAAGGGCGGGTAGTCAACCGCCTCACCATTTTAGAGTATCTTTGGAACCACAACGGACACGTGAGTACTAATACCTTAGAGGTACACATAGCCAGACTGCGGCGTAAACTACATACCTACACCTCACAAAAGACTATTCAGACCACCTATGGTTTAGGCTACCGTTTAATAATTCCCTTTAAATAACTTAAAGCAGCTTCAAGTTGAGTATCAATCTCTTTTTCAACATCTTCACTTTTCATCTCAACTTTAATATCCGGCTCAAGCCCAATTTTATCAACACTTCTACCATTTGGCGTATACCATTTGGCAATAGTCATGCGTAAACTAGAACCATCACTGAGCTCATCGATCTCTTGCACACTGCCTTTACCAAAAGAGGTAACACCCATTAAAATAGCGCGCTTATAATCCTGTAAAGCACCGGCTACGATTTCTGAAGCGGAAGCTGAACCTTCATTAATAAGAACGACTAAAGGTAAATCAGGTAATTGTGCTTTCTCCTGAACATAGAGAACTTCATCTTTCACCTGTTCACGACGACGAATAATAACAGCCGTTTTTTTACCTTCCAAAAATTTAGCCAGTATATCAACAGAAATTTCCAGATAACCACCACCATTATTTCGTAAATCGATAATAATACCTTTAGGATCCTTCAATAAAAGCTGACGTACTTTCTCCTCAAATTCAGGCAAAGTTTTATCATTAAACTGATGAATGCCTATATAAAAAATACCATCATTTTTTTCTTCCATCGTAACACTTTCAATATTGACGGTAGCGCGAGTAATGCTTACATCAAAAGGTTCATCATTGCCCTCACGAATAATTGTTAAAGTTACATTCGTACCCTTATCTCCACGGATTTTCATGATCGCATCAAATAAAGACATATCGGCAGTCATCTCTTTATCAATTTTATAAATAATATCCCCAGCCTT
>CAYMDR010000149.1:0-3187 GCA_964389195.1 uncultured Candidatus Peribacteria bacterium
ACCGAAGCGGAGACACGAGTGTATCTTGAGATTGTTAAAAAACCGGCGGCATCAATTTGGGAGTTAGTGAAACGTACTGGCTTAAGCAAAAGCGTCGTATATAGAGCCTTTGCGGTGCTCGAAGAGCTGGAAATGGTAAGCAAAACTGATGAAAGTTTGAAAGCTCTGTCTTTGAAAAAACTGGTGGAACATTTGATAAAAGCCGAGCATGGACTCGCGAAGTTAGCGTATAAATTTAAACAGTTGGCACCTTTTTTACATACTCCGGAGGAAAGTATTGAAGATTTTCAGATTTTTGATACTCCTGATGAAACTGCGGAGGCTTATCTGTTTATGTCCCAACTGGACTATGATGTAAATTTAGATTTTGGTGATTTTGAAAGTATTATTCCTCACTTGGGAGGGATACCACTTGGGTTGCAGTTCCGGAATCGCCGTATAAAACGAGCACAGTCGAAAGGCTTATGTACAACAAATGGACCTTGCACTAGCTATTTTAGCGGCGATGAAGCCCAGGAAAAATATAATTGTCATGTTGATTTTATTCAGCTGCCAACATTTAAAAACCGCTTTATTATTTTTTCGGATCGAAGTGATTATGTTTTTTTTAGCCAGATTCAGAATGGGCAAATAAGTTCTACGTTGGTAAAATCTAAGATGGTGGCGGATACACAGCGACTGTATTTTGATGGTTTTTCCCAGACGTTTGGGAAAAAATAGGTATTATTTTTGTTTAACGAAAGCACTTTTCCGATGAGTCAGAAAATAGATTTGGTTTAAAGTTAAGTGTTGATTATGATGACGGTGTTTGTTTTGTAATTATGTAGCAATGTCGCAAAAAAATTGTAAAAATTGTCAGCAAAATTTTGAAATCACCGATAGTGATAAAGCTTTTTACCAAAAGGTGCAGGTACCGGAGCCGACGCATTGCCCTGCTTGCCGCGAACAAAGACGCTTGGCGTTCCGCAATGAGCGCAATCTTTTTAAACGTGCCTGCGATCTATGTAAGAAAGAGATGATCTCTTTTTTTAGAGCAGATGTTAAATTTCCAGTGTACTGTTCTGAGTGTTGGTGGAGCGATACGTGGGATGCCTTGGAGTATGGCCAAGATTTTGATTTTTCGCGGCCATTTTTCCCACAGTTTCAAGAATTGATGCTGAAAGTTCCTAAAATGGGCTTGCTGCAACTGGCTAATGAAAACTGTGAATATAATACTTTAATTGCTTATAGCAAAAACACCTATATGAGTCCGGGAAGTTATTTTATGGAGGACTGTTACTACTGCCGAAAAAGCCAATACTGCAAGGACTGTTTAAATAGCAATTTTTTGGACCATTGTGAACTGGTTGGCCAAAGCGTGAACTGTAAGAACTGTTATAGTGGTTCTTATTTACTTAACTGTCGTAATTGTTCTTCATCGGCCTATTTAGCGGATTGTTCCAGCTGCCAAAATTGTTTTATGTGTAGTGGGCTCAACAACAAAAAATTTCATATTAAAAATAAAGCTTATACCGAAGCCGAGTATAAAATCCTGCTGACAGAGTATCAAAAACGTGATCCTGCAGATTTAATGAAAGAGTTTCAGGAGTTTAATAAAACGGTTTCCAAAAAGTACCAAAATCAAATTAATTGCGAAAACAGCTCCGGGGATTATATTCAAAATTGTAAAAATGCAGTGGAATGTTATGACTGTTTTGATATGGAGGACTGCAAATATGTAACTGAGTCGGTGTCAGTAAAAGATTCGATGGATTTAAGTATGCATGACAAAGATATTCAACTTTGTTATGAGATATGTTCTGGCGGTGAAAGTAACACCAATTTGAAATTCTCTTTTTGCCCTTGTGCCTCTCCTAATTCTGACTATCTTTACTCTTGTTTTTATACAAGTGATAGCTTTGGCTGCGATAGCATTCATTTTAAACAGTCGAACTGCATTTTGAATAAGAAATATACCAAAGATGAGTATGAAAGTTTAAGGGCTCGTATTATTGAACATATGAAAAAGAGCGGTGAGTATGGAGAATATTTTCCGATCAGTATTTCACCGCACCCTTATAACTACAGTAATGCTTTCGACTTTTATCCACTGAGCCAGGAAGAGGCTCTGGCAAAAGGTTATCCGTGGCAAGAAAAGGATATTGCTTACTATAAGCCGGCGACGGCTAATCTGCCAACAAAAATTGGAGAGACCAAAGATGAAATAATCAAAGAAATTTTAGCATGTGAAAAATGTGGTAAAAACTATAAAATTATCGCCCAGGAGCTGCAGCTGAGCCGTAAAATGGGTCAACCGTTATCACGATTTTGTCCTGATTGCCGCCAGGTTGAACTGCAGAACTGGAAAAATAAACGCAAGTTGTGGCCTCGGACATGTGGGGCTTGTGGCCAAGCTATCCAAACCACCTATTCTCCCCAAAGTTCCGAGAAAGTACTGTGTGAAAAGTGCTATCTTCAAGAGGTCTATTAATAACCCTTTTGCGGAGGAAGCAGCAGTGCTAGAATCAGGCCGTCTTTTCATAATTTGTAACTTGCTTTGTATGGCTTCTGAACATTCTTTTGATGTTATTTCTCAATTTGATCTCCAGGAATTGCGCAATGCGTTGGATCAGGTAAAGCGGGAAATTATTACACGTTACGATTTTAAGGGGCTTAACGTAGAGGTTACGCTCAATGAAAATGATATTACGGTGATAGCTCCTGATACGATGAAATTAAAAGCGGTTCAGGATATGCTTTTGCAAAAATTGGTGAATCGAAAACTATCGCCAAAAATACTGGATGTGCAAGAACCTGAGCCGGCAGCGGGTGGTAATTTACGCCAAGTGATTAAGCTTGTTAAAGCTCTTACTCAAGAGAAATGCAAAATGGTAACGAAATTCATTAAGGAAAATTTCCCGAAAGTGAAGACCAATATTCAGGGTGAAACGGTGCGGGTTATTTCTAAGGATATTGATGAATTACAAATTGTTCAGCAAAAACTGAAGGATACTACCGATGTTGACGCTCCCCTTTTATTTACCAATTATCGATGATCAAGCGGGGCGATATCATTGAGCTTATGATTGAAGCTTTGGCTTTTGGAGCCGAAGGAATTGGCCGTGTACTTGTTGATGAAAAGCCATTTACCATTTTTGTGGAGGATACGGTTCCGGGTGATGTGGTGAAAATAAAAGTGGGTCGTCTG
>CAYMDR010000150.1:0-2224 GCA_964389195.1 uncultured Candidatus Peribacteria bacterium
AAATAATAACTATCCGCGACATTTTCAATCCAGTCTTTTAACGCAGCATTGACTGCATCTTTTAAGGTTTTACTGCCATAAGTTACAGGGATCACTTTTGCTCCTAACTGTTCCATCCAAAAAACATTTGGACGCTGTCTGTTAACATCTGTTTCACCCATATAGACGACGCATTCCATCCCAAATTTAGCAGCTACGGTAGCTGAAGCTAGGCCATGTTGACCGGCTCCTGTTTCAGCAATGATTCTTTTTTTGCCCATTCTTTTAGCCAAAAGAATCTGTCCTACGCAGTGAGTAATTTTATGCGCTCCGGTATGATTTAATCCTTCATTTTTCAGAAGAATTTTGGCGCCACCAAGTTGTTTAGATAAGTTTTCTGCGTATACTAAAGGTGTTGGCCGGCCGGTATAGTTGTTTAATAAATCCTGAAAATCTTTTTTAAACTGCGAGTCTTTTTTCGCGCTATCATACGCACGCTCAAGTTCCTCCAAAGCTGGGATAAGCATCTCAGGCACAAACCTACCACCATATTTTCCAAAATAACCTTTTTTATTTTTCATTTTCTTCTCATCGCTTCCTCTGCCTGTGACATAATACTTGCCACAATATCCCTTTGTAAACTAGGTGTACGTAAAACCATTCTAGGTTCTAAGGCAGTTTCATCCATACTAGCTCTTACAGTTAGCTCAAGAGACATCCTATTTGCTGACGCATCGGCCTCAAGTACACTCCTGTCCTTACCTCGATAATTACTAGGCTCAACAATGGGTACAAATGACGCCATCGAACCTAATTCCTGATAATACTCGTGCAAAGGCAAATATCCATCTACCATCACCCCTTGATACTTTCTCCTCAGTACATTTTGCTGAATTTGAAAGTTTTCAAAATATCCACCTGGTTCTAAACTCATATGCCCAGTTTCCTTTCTAAAATTCCTATTCTAGTCCCAAAAACCAGTTCTTCTCCATTATGAAAAGGGAACCCTCGATCAATCTGAACCCGTGACCGCAATCCATTTTTATTAAGAAAAACCACAGCATGCCTTTTTTGTCGGTCAGTAATTCGATCAGCCAATATTATCTGTCCATTCCTATCACCTATTGAGGCAACGGCTCGTCTGATGATGCTAACAAACTCTTGTTTTCTAGCCAAAGATTGCTTGCTATTTAGTGTAGTGATTCCTAGATCTATATAATCTGTTGTTTGTCGAGTTTTTAGTTCCATAATTTAACCTTCACATTTTTTATTTTTGGGCATAAAAAAAGCCCTTGCGAATAGACAAGCTACATGGCTTACCTACTCACAAGGGCCAACAAACTGGCGGTACCACCTTATGTTTATACTCTTCATGACGCTCTTTGTATTACAACAAGCGTTACAGTCTGTACGATTTCGTCTTCGGATTGAACATCTCTTATGAGTAGCCCAATCTGCTCCAGAGTCCCAACCGACCCTTTCACTGCTTTTAAATGTTACTAAACCGACCTTTTTGAATCTCTTTAGAGCCGCGTGTTACCGTTGCTACGCCGACATTCAACTCTTTAGCAATCTGATGCTGTGGTATTCCCTGTTTCAGTTTTTTTATAATCTGAAGCCGAGTTGGAATTTCCTCCATCTCCTGAGGGGTAAAGATCCCATTCAAAAAATCCTGCATCTCTTGACCACTTTTTATCTTAAGTAAAGTCTCAATTAAAAAATTAAGTTTTTTATCTTTACCCATATATACTATTGTACTAGTATACTGGTGCACTGTCAAGGATAACTATTTATGAGTAAAGAGTATTTTTTATTATGTAACTATTCTCATTAGACCTTCTTTCCTCATTCCAGGAACCAATTCTTCCTGTCTTTGATTGACGGCCTTCTGCATATCAAATCGATAAAAGCCACCGTTATCAACTCTGGGATACCCTAGATCTAGTGATGCCTTTAATCTAACTATTTCAAACAGTGGCCGTCCAAAGCCACTATATTCCCCATTTTTTTTCTTTGTTCCTATTCCTAGCAAAGAGTCTATATAATCCCCAGGTCTAAATGCCATTACTTCAAATGGGATATCATGGCCTTGTCCCTCAAAGACATAAAGTGTTCTAGCCATTTCCACTGCCCCCTGATAATCTCCATTTGTTTTGTTATCCTCTCTGGTTTTTTCTGGATCAATCGGCTTGAAATGATCATTCAACGCCTCCCCTTCAAGCTTGACTAAATGCTTAGGTTCACC
>CAYMDR010000150.1:2241-3166 GCA_964389195.1 uncultured Candidatus Peribacteria bacterium
TACTAAACCATATCTATCACGAACATCTTCTGATGGATTAATTTTCCCCCCATTTTTGTAGGCTCTATCCAAGGCTTTGGTGATTGATGATTCTGGTCCTTTCCCACGCGCAGCATAATAAACTCGTCCATATCTTGGGACCGACCGGGTATTAAATGTATGCCTTTTTGTAACTACTCCATCTTTGTCAGGCATTATACCGCTGACATCAGTTGCTGTAACATAATTGGTTTGTTTGTCATGTTCTGCATAAAGAATATACGGATAAGTTTCACCGCCAGGGACTTCAAAGACATGCTGTTGCATGACTCCTTCAATTTTTCTTAACTCCCTTGGGATATCAATTTGCATATTATCTGCTTCTATGGCAGTTGAGGTCATTGCTAAAAGCATCCTTCGGCGCATCTCAAAAGCGTATTTTGTGCCGGGGTGTCCAGCTATTACACCGAGTGTATCTGAAATATCACCTGTAACGGTTGTCAATTCGGAGTTCAATTCAAGTAATCTGGCGATAGTAGGAAAATTTTTAACGACAGTCAAATGTACTTGATTGGCATTAGCTTCCTGTCCAGCCCAAAATCTTGTCATGTGCAAGCCGGAGGGTAAATTAAATGTTTCTAATACGGCATTATTAAAAAAATTATTTGTTCTGCCAAGTAATTCTTCAGGAACGTTATAAGGCGTAAATCTTCCTTCACGAATACCACTCATTAATTCAGCACCTGGTTCACCTGTAAAACGTGTCAGTAATGCATTCATTTGTGCTTGACTCTCTCTTGAGAGAGTCCCTGCAAACATATTTGTATTTATTCCTAATTTATCGACTTCAATCATATTTTTCTCCTTCTTTTTTTCCCATAAAAAAACCGCCTTTTCTTTTTGAAATTAGGCGGCTGGTGCTTTTTTATTTATTTCGGGCTTTTTA
>CAYMDR010000151.1:0-907 GCA_964389195.1 uncultured Candidatus Peribacteria bacterium
CCTTCTAAAGTGGATAGAAGCGCTGCGTATTATGCTCGTTATGTTGCCAAAAATATTGTGGCGGGAGGTCTTGCCGAACGATGTGAAATTCAAATTGCTTATGCTATTGGCGTAGCGGAACCGGTGTCTATTTACGTCAATACGTTTGGTACGGGCAAAATTGATGATGATCAGATTGTAAAACTTGTTCGTGAATTTTTTATTTTTACGCCAAAAGGGATGATCGATGCGCTTGATCTACGCCGACCTATTTATAAAAAAACGGCGGCCTATGGGCATTTTGGCCGCGAGGAAGACACATTTACCTGGGAAAAAACTGATAAAGCATTACTTCTTAAACAAGCCGCTAAACTTTAATTATGATTGATCTTAAAGATAAAAAACTTATCCAACAGGGCCAGATGAATATCGATTTGGCGGAACAAAATATGCAGGCACTCATGCAACTGCGAAGTCGTTTTAAAATGGCTAAAACGTTTAAAGGTTTAAAAATTGGTATGGCTCTCCATGTTACCAAAGAGACAGCGGTATTGGTAGAAACACTTATGGCCGGTGGTGCAGATGTAGCTATTACTTCATGTAATCCGCTCTCCACACAGGATGATGTGGTGGCAGCTTTGCATCATAAAGGTATTCAAGTGTATGGCTACAAAGGTGAAACGCGTACGGATTATTATAAATTTTTGCATAAAGTTTTAGATTTTAAACCTCAGGTTACGATTGATGATGGCTGCGATTTAGTAACAGAAGTTCATACCAATCGCAAAGATGTGCTTAAAAATATTATTGGCGGATGCGAAGAAACAACGACGGGTGTTATTCGTTTACGCGCGATGGAAAAAGCACAGGAACTTAAATATCCGGTGATTGCGGTGAATGATAATAAAACCAAGCATTTGATGGATAA
>CAYMDR010000151.1:917-3093 GCA_964389195.1 uncultured Candidatus Peribacteria bacterium
TTCCTGTTGTGTTATTTCGTAACGATTTGTAACCAACCAATGTGTTATTTGCCGGAAAAACGGTGGTGGTGGCAGGGTATGGTAGCTGCGGTAAAGGTGTCGCTTTAAGGGCAAAAGGGCTAGGCGCACGGGTGATTGTTACGGAGGTAGAACACTTCCCTGCTTTACAGGCTTTTATGGATGGTTTTATGGTTATGCCAATGCAGGAGGCGGCAAAACTTGGCGACATTTTTGTGACGGTTACGGGCAATTGCGATGTTATTACCAAAGAGCATTTTAAGGTCATGAAGTCGGGTGCAATCTTGTCTAATTCCGGCCATTTTGATATTGAAATTGATATTAAAGGACTCACATCTATGGCATCGGCACAAAAAAGAGTTCGCCCTTCTTTAGATGAATATCTGATCGGAACTGGCAAGAATGCTAAAAAACTTTATCTGGTGGGCGAAGGGCGATTGGCTAATTTAGCAGCAGCCGAAGGTCATCCAAGCGAAGTAATGTCGATGTCATTTTGTGGACAGGCTTTGGCGGTAGCATTTTTACTGAAAAATAAGAGCACTTTAAAGGCGCAAGTTTATACTTTACCGGAAGCCCTGGATGATGAAATAGCCGCTTTACAAGGCGCTGCTATTGGTATTCGTATCGATCAACTTACAGCTCGTCAGAAAAAATATTTAGCAAATTGGAAAGAAGGTACTTAATTTTTTAGCCATGAAAATTGCTGTTTTTGGCTGCGGTTATGTGGGCTTAACGACAGCTGTTGGGCTCGCGGAGATTGGGAATGTGGTTATTGCTGTTGATACAAATAAGCAGAAAATTCAATTATTACAAAAAGGTGAAGTGCCTTTTTATGAGCCGGGATTACAGGAATTACTTTTACGAAACTTACATAATGAACGGCTGTCTTTTTTAGATGATGCTATTTTTGCTATTGAGCAAAGCGATGTTATTTTATGTGCCGTTGGTACTCCGCCTGCGAAAAATCAACATACTGATATTTCGGCTGTACTTAAAGTAGCGCAAGCTTTTGGAAAGTTTGCGCATAGTGAAAAATTCTTTATTAATAAATCTACTGTTCCTGTTGGAACGAGTGAGGAAATACGAAAAACCATTACAGCATCGCAAAAAAGCGCTGTACCGTTCCATATCTTGGCAAACCCGGAATTCCTCCGTGAAGGTTCGGCGTTGAAAGATTTTTTCCAACCGGATCGAATTATTATCGGCTTAGAAGACGGTGACACCAAAGCAAGAAAAGTAGCTAAGACACTGTATAGGCCACTTATTAATCATGAAATACCTATTGTTTTTACCGATACACGAAATGCGGAAATTATTAAATATGCTTCTAATGCCTTTCTGGCAACCAAAGTCTCTTTCATGAATGAACTTGCGGATTTTTGCGAAAAAACAGGTGCAAATATTAAAGATGTTGCCCGCGGCGTTGGGCTAGATAAAAGAATTGGGTCGGAATTCCTTGAGGCAGGCATAGGTTTTGGTGGCTCATGCTTGCCAAAAGATGTTCATGCCTTACTGAAAATTGGAAAAAAATATGACTGTGCTTTTCCTTTAATTTCTGCTGTAAAAAACACGAATCAGCAACGCATCGGCCACTTTATCAATCTTCTAAAGACATACTTACCAACGTTGAAAGGCAAAAAAATAGCACTATGGGGCGGTTCTTTTAAGCCAAATACCGATGATATACGTGAAGCACCATCTTTGAAAATTATTGAAGCTTTATTAGCACAAAAAGCTATAGTGAGCATTTTTGACCCAGCGGCTTTGGCTAATCTTGAAAAGGTTTTTGGCACACACTTGCAATATGGCCAAGATGCTTATGAAATTCTAAAAGATGCCGATGCTCTGTTAATTATTACGCAATGGCATGAGTTTTCCAGCCCCGATTTTGAAAAAATAGCCACACTTATGAAAGAGCCTTTTATCCTGGACGGCCGCAATATTTACGATCCAGAGGAGGTAGCGTCGTATGGGATTGAGTATCTAAGTATTGGGAGAAAAAGCCACGCAGCTCATCATCACCCAAGGCCACCAACTTTATCTTCTGCCCGCAAACTAAAATCAAGCCGTTCGCGCGTTAAATTAGGGTTGTAGTAAGGATCGCCTTGTTGAAACAAACGGCCATATTTACGTTCCATATATGCTATTTCTTTAGTAT
>CAYMDR010000152.1:0-3070 GCA_964389195.1 uncultured Candidatus Peribacteria bacterium
CGTTCCAGGTTTTGCGGCAGGCATCGCACATGATCATGAGGCGGTTGCAGGCCGCGTTGGTGCAGTTGATGTATTCGTCGGCAGCGGCAGCGCAGTGGAAACATTTGCCGATCACTTTTTCTTTGCCAGGGGAATTGATCTGTACGGCCATACGTTCATCGAACACAAAAAGTTTACCTTCCCAGTAATCGTCGGGGAATTCTTGGCCGAATTTTGCTACTCCGCCGTGGAGTTGATAGACATCTTTAAACCCCTTTTTCTTTAAGAGAGCGGATGCTTTTTCGCAGCGAATACCTCCGGTGCAGTAGGTGACAACTTTTTTATCCTTGTATTTTATGAGATCTTTTTCGACAATTTCGGGGAGTTCTTTAAAAACTTTCATATTTACGACGACGGCGTTTTTAAATTTTCCTAAATCTGCTTCGTACTTGTTGCGCATATCGATGATCACAAAATCTTCTTGGTTGTCGTACAGTTTTTTTAGTTCCACGGGTTGGATGTAGGTAGCTCCGTCGGTGTTTGGGTCGATTTTTTCGGGGTATTCCAGTGTTACCAGTTCGGCGCGGGGGCGAACAAACATCTTTTTAAAACTTCCAACAGGGCCTTGGCTTATCTTCCAATGGATCCCACTAAAGCGGTGGTCTTGATTCATGGCTTCCATGTATCTGTCGGTTGCTTCTTTGGGGCCTCCAACGGTACCGTTAATGCCTTCTTCAGCCACTAAAATGCGCCCTTTAAGACCGAAAGCTTTGCACATCTTTAAATGTTCACGTGCAAACTGGACGGGGTTTTGGATGCGCGTGTATTTGTAATACAGCAGGATCGTCCAGGCTGTTGGGGTTGATGTTGGTAGGTTTTTATTCATATAATTGGCTTAATGATCCAAAAAGCAGGCCTATTGTAGGAAAATTGTGCTGATTTATCAAGATCTTAACTGCTTCTTGATGCATAATTTTAAAAAAACTTGATAAATCTGGGCATAAAAGGTATTTTTGTCACTAAATATAAAAATATTTTATGTCAACTAATCGGCTTTGTTTGCCGGAGGAGATCGATTTGGTTTTGGTAAATCCTGCAGGTATTAGGTTGTCAGAAGATGTTGAAGATGGTTTTCCGCAAGGAGATTTATTACAGGTTTATCTTTTTGAGTTTGCTGATCGTTTGCGTGAAGTATTGCAGAATGTAGGGGAGGATGGTGATTGCGCGCCAGGGTCAAAACTTTTAGGATGTAAAACTTTTCCGAACTTAACGCGAGGTGGAAGTATTATTTTTCATCTCCCTGAAGATATCCTGAAATTATCAGAACGTACGCCGTCATCATTTAAAGATCCTAAAACTACCATCGATTTTAGGGGTTTTTTGCGTTCACTTCCACCTGATCAAAAGGTTATAGTTCCAGAAATACCTTCGCTTGTAAAAGTGTGTTGGGCTATGAGTAGGAATGAAAGTGGACAGGTTGTGCATCGTCATATGTCTGAAGATTTTAAAGGTAAAACTTTGTGGGTAGCGCCCTATCAATTTGGATCTAACCCTATGAATAAATTTGTTAACGGAGCTCATGAAAATGTTAGCTATCAGGATCTTTTTGCCGTTTTAAAAAACGTGGCAGAAGCTTTAAAAATTGCTCATGATCAAGGGGTTTGTCATGGAGATGTTAAGCCGAGCAATGTTTTTGTAAAAAAAGATCCAGGCGGGCGATGTCATGGTAAGTTATTTGATTGGGAAACTGCTATGCCTTTTGGTGCTGCTGCGGTTGGTTTAAATACACCGGAGTATGCTATGAGTACCTATCTACCAGAGGGTGCTAAGTTACCTGTAAATTATCCTTATGACATGTTGGCTTTAGGTGCGACGATGTTAAGAATCTGTATAGCTAAAGATGTTAAAAATACTTCAGCTATTTTAAAAACTGCTATTAGGGGAGCTCGAAGTTTAGGGAGAGTTCATCCTATTAAAGATGTTTTGCCGGCAAATTTAGCTCCTGATGTTAAACGGGAATTAGCGCAATTAATTTTTGATTTAATTCAAGCTGATTCATCGGTAGTACCAAATGCGACTCAGGTTATTGCTAGGATAGATAATATTATTACAAGTGGCTGAAATCCTTGACAAAGGTAGTAGTAATGTACTTAAATGGAGACAAAAAACACTTATTTTTTTAACTTCGTTTCTATGTTAGCAGGTCTTATCACTATTTGCGGCGGTATTCTCGCAGCATCATCTTTTATCATTGCTAAAAAACCTAATGCAAAGCAATTGATCGATAAAATGGTTCCTTATCAAGGTTGGATCGGTATCGTTATGTTTGGTTGGGGAGTTTCTGAATTACTTGGTGTTATCCGAAGTATGGGTTATATCGATATTGATTGGGTTTTCTGGCTTTTGAACGCTGTTGCTGATTTAGGGGTTGGTTTCTTACTCGGTTTTGCTCTTATTTCAAAATATGCTCTTAGCAAAAATGAGGCTGCTTTAAAGAAAGGCGAAGCTCTCAGAATGAAACTTCTCAAGTTCCAAATTCCTCTTGGTTTTCTTGCAATCGTGGTTGGTGTTCTTTACTTGGTTCTTATCTACACCTAGTCGCTTAAAATTATTTATAAATTTTAAAAAAAGAGGCCATGTAAATGGTCTCTTTTTTTGTGGAGTTTTATTAAAATAGCGCTGGTTTATTATTGCTGACTTGGTGCTTCTTCTTGGATTAAATGTTCTTTTCCTAAATCATGTAGAGCTTTATAGAAGGCTTTTTTATTAAATGCTAGTAATGGGTAGTGAGTTGCTAGCGTATCTATGTTATATGAACTGGCATATGCTGCTAAAATCTGTATTTGGTCATGTGCATCCAGGTCTCCTATGAAACCCTTAAAACATGCTGCTTTTTGTAAATCGTGTGCCATGAATTCCACTTCAGGAGTATCATCAGGTGCTGGTATTTCTCCCATGCCTAATATGTCTGTAACGGCTTTTGTCATTGTTAGATGAAGTAGTTTTTTTATTTTTTGTTCTGCGTCTTTTCCTGGTAATTTCGTTGTTGATGGTGGGTTATTTTCTAAGATCCATGTGACCATTTCGCCTT
>CAYMDR010000153.1:0-3045 GCA_964389195.1 uncultured Candidatus Peribacteria bacterium
CATTTCTACTTAGAACGCTTTTCTTTATTGCCTTCGGATATTCGATCAATGTGGCAAGTGTCCTAACTCTTAATGTATTGTTGGTGGGTGTTCCCATAGTGCTGATTTTATTGGGCATAAGATTCGTATACTTGAATTTTATTGTCAGGACACACGTATTCCCGGAAATTTTTATAGCCCCCAAAGGATTAATTACCATTTTACTTTTTTACAGTATCCCACAACATCTCTTGATGCCTTCGATCAGTGAAGGTGTCTTGCTTTTTGTGATCATCGTGACAGGCATGTTGATGATCATTGGAGGGGCGTGGAAGTATCAAACGGATGAATAGAGAGTAAACAGGTTCTAACCTTCTTCAGCCAGCAACCCCATTAGGTTGCCCTCTGTGATATATCAATTGCGGAGGGTTTTCTTGTTTTGACCCGTCAGTGTGCTACACTATTTGCATGCCTAAATTGTATATTATTGCTGGTCCTAATGGAGCTGGAAAGACGACATTTGCCAGAGAATTCTTGCCTAACTATGCCCATTGTTCAAATTTTATTAACGCGGATTTAATTGCATTAGGACTAGCTCCTTTTTCTCCCGCTAAGGTTCAAATTAAAGCTGGTAAACTTTTAATACAACAAATCGACGATTTTCTTAAAGAAAGAATTGATTTTGCATTTGAGTCAACCCTTGCTGGAAAAGTATATGTATCTTTAATCAAGGAAGCTAAAGCTAAAGGGTATTCGATCACTATTTTTTATTTAAGTATTCCTGATTCAAAGTTGGCGCAAGAGCGTATTAAACAAAGGGTTAAGGAAGGTGGACATTATGTCCCGTTGGTAGATATTAAGAGGCGTTTTAAAAGAAGCTGGCAGAATTTTATTGGTTTATACAAGCCGCTCGCTAATTCTTGGATTCTTTTTGATAATTCAAATCTTAAGCCTCGTGAAATAGTTAAATCTGATCAAGGTAAAGTAAGAATTCTCGATAAGGCTTTATATAAAGCAATGATGGGAGATGAGAATGGAAAAAATTAAATCCGATGCAGTAATTTTGAATAAAGCCTCAAAAGCTATGCGCAGCGCGGTTCACAAAGTATTAGCTGAGAAAAAGTTAAGAGGCCAGCCAGCTATTATTTGGAAAAATGGTAAAGTAGTTAAGGTTCCGGCAAGTAAGTTAGATTGATTTTTTGATAAACTGGTTCGGATAACATCCGGCCATCGACCCTAGATTATAACCCTTTATAAGGTTTAATGCCCTTGTAAGGGGTTTTCTTTTTTATTGAAATATTTGCGCCCAATTTAATTCATTATACCCCAGTACAATTGATTAGATTCTTCTACCTGCCAGAATACAACCAATGCAATGAGCAACGTTATAACAATAGTAATCAAGGGGGGATATCATGAATCAGCCAACACCGAATAAAGAGCAGAATGTTCAAAGGGATACGGAAATAAAGAATCAACCCGTTCAGACTAACCAGCCAGAATATAAGGATAAGCCGATTGAGAATACACAATCGGATAAGCCTTCTACCTCTTGTGATAGCGGGGATAAGTCTAAGGTTTGCGAACCAACTGTAGCTAAGTAAGAATAAATTATTTACCCCTGCCGACGGCGATAGCTACTAATATAACGATACTAGAGTATGCGATAGAAGCCGAAAGGCAGGGGTTCATAACACCTAAAGAAATGGAGCGTGGTATGGACGGTCAATTAGATAAGATCAATGGACGTATTAAACAAGCTGCCGGGGATATCACTAACAACAAACGATTGAAAGCGGAGGGTAAGGCCCAGGAGTTCCGAGGTAAGGTCAAGAATAAGATCGATGAGGCCGCAGACAAATTGAAAGATCAATTATAGATCCATAAGGGTGCTCTATTGATCCTGGGGTCACAATACAGAGGAAAAGAGATGCCAATACTAAAGAAAAAAAAGTTAGCAAAGACCGCCCGCAAGAAGGTTGCAAAGAAAAAGGCAATAAAGAAGGTTGCTGTTGTGGCACCCGTAAAAGAAATTATTTTGGAGAAGAAGATCGAGAAGCCGACGTTATTGCCGATCAATCAAGTCAAATCGATTTTAGAGGGTATTGATGGATGGCAATTAACGGATGACCATAGAATGATTTATCGAGATTTCGTGCTGCGAGATTTTAAAGCTGCAGTTGATTTATTTAACGGCATTGCTGTTGTTTCCCGGCAGAAAGATCATCATCCGGACATTCATTTGACGCAATACCGAAATTTGCGAATTGGTACAACAACACATGAGTTAGGTGGACTCTCGCAGAATGATCTGGACTTGGCCATGGAGATCAATCATTTGCCGTTTGAACTGAAACATACTTAAGGGAAATTATCATGGATACGATCACAACAAAAGACGGAACAAGCATTTTCTATAAAGATTGGGGCTTAGGGCAGTATGTTATATTCAGTCATGGATGGCCTTTGAGTTCGGATAGCTGGGAATCACAGATGCTATATCTGGCTTCTCATGGATATCATTGCATTGCCCATGATCGTCGAGGACATGGCAGGTCCACCCAGACATGGGAAGGCAATGACATGGATACTTATGCGGATGACTTAGCCTGCCTGATCAATACATTGGATTTAAACAATGTTGTTTTGGTAGGTTTTTCAGCAGGTGGGGGAGAAGTTTCCAGGTATATTGGCCGTCATGGGACAAAACGTCTGGCTAAGATTGTATTGATATCGGCGGTTACTCCGTTAATGCTTAAGTGCGCAGTTAATCCTGATGGCCTTGGGATCGAGGTCTTTGATCATATACGTGCGGGTTCAATTGCAAACCGTTCTCAATATTATAAAGACATGGCTGCCGGTCCATTTTTTGGTTTTAACCGTCCAGGGGCGAAGTTTTCTCAAGGTCTGATCGATTGGTTCTGGGCGCAAGGGATGCGAGCTGGCCATAAGAATACATTGGATTGCATTAAAGCTTTTTCAGAGACGGATTTTACGGAAGATTTGAAAAAATTCGATATCCCAACACTGATCATTCATGGCGATGATGATCAGGTTGTGCCCATC
>CAYMDR010000154.1:0-2999 GCA_964389195.1 uncultured Candidatus Peribacteria bacterium
TTAAAGGATAAAGCTCTGGTCTTCGGAACCAGCAATGGGGGTTCGATTCCCTCCAAGGGCACCAAAGCGAATACTACTCCCCCGCCTTAGAAAACGTCCACATTGCTTTAAACGAGCGCAAAGAGCGATGTTCGCGAACGCTATTCATCATCATCACAAAAGCTTGGATACCGTTATCAAACATTTTTTCATCGTAGACTTTATTACAAAAAGCCTCTTGGAGGATACCCAGAATTTCCTGCCATAAAACATCATATTTAAAGGAGTCTAAAGCTAATTCTCGTCGTAAATTTTTAGCCTTACCTGTTGTAATCTTCTGCAACAAAGCAAGTTTATGTTCATAAATATAATCATAAAGTGCCCCTTCACCAATTCCCACCAAATCAAAAACTTTAGCAAAAATTTCATCATATTTAGCATCTTCAATCGCAAAGACCACGCGCAAAGCAAAAGGGCCTTTCTCAGCCACTAATTGCTTAAAAAAGGGCATAAAATTCAAAACACACCGCTTTAAAACATCTTCCGAAAAAACTAAATAATCAAAAATATACTCCCCCTGTTTATCCAAAGTAACATCCAAACGCTTGCGTAAAGCTTCGGGACCTTCTTGAATAAAAATAGTCATCAGTTTATCCCCTTTTTGTTTCAACAATTTATCAAGTGCCTTACTAAAAGTTGAATCGCTAGATGTTTTTCGACGTTTCATCTTCATGGGAAATAAAAGAAAGAATCTTTTTATACAACATATTTATAAAAATGTCAAGACTAGCTTTTTCACCGGTATTTAGGGAAACTGACCATAACTTCAACTTTCTGCATGAAAACCATAAAACCAAAAAAGCCCTTCACGCTTGAAGCAATACATCTCACCAAAGGTGATGTTATTGAAATAACTCACGATATGATTATTGGCGATGTGGTTTTAGCCTATCCAGAAACGCTCCCCGTGCTTCAAGCAATCGGCATTCACTGTGTGGGATGCTATGCCTCTACCTTTGAAAGCATTGGTGAAGGCGTAGTAAAACATGGCATGGATCCGGCAATGGTCTGCAAAAAACTTAATGCGGTTATAAAAAAACACCATCAAAAAAACTCACAACATTGATTATGTATGCCGAAATTCTGCTCCCCCAAAAAGTCGGAAAAGACAAAGACACCCTCACCTATCAAGTCCCCTCTCAACTTGAAATAAAAAAAGGGCAGATTGTTCACATTCCCCTCCGCACCAAAAAGATAAAAGGTGTAGTTTTAAGCCTGCATGAAAACACTCCGCCCTATAAAACCAAAGAGCTCATTGAAATTGTCGAAAACGCACCACACCTAGAAAGTTGGCAAATTGATCTCTTAGAATGGTTGGCCGCGTATTATTTTTGCCCTAAATTTAAGGTACTCAAACTTTTTCTGCCGGTAAGCATCGTCAAAAAAAAGAAACTCACCGCCTTTATACCGGACGATGAAGACCTTTTCGATCTCGATAAAAGACACATCCTAAACCAAGAGCAATTACATGCTTTAGAAAAAATCGACCAAACTGCAAAGCAAGTGATCATATTAAAAGGCATTACATCCTCGGGAAAAACTGAGGTCTATATGCACCTTGCCGATAAGCATATTCACGAAGGCAAACAGGTACTATTTTTAATCCCAGAAATTTCACTTACACCGCAAATGGCCCAACGCTTTCATGGCCACTTCAAGCACAAACTCGCCATCATCCATAGTCAGCTCACCAACAAAGAAAAGGAAAAAGCATGGCAAAGTATCCACAAAGGCGAAACCAAAATTGTCATCGGATCACGCTCTTCCCTTTTTGCTCCCTTTAAAAATTTGGGAGCGATCATTATGGATGAAGAACATGACAACAGTTACAAACAGGACCAAGCGCCGCACTATCACGCGCTAGAGGTAGCAAAAAAAATGGCGGACCTTTTAAACATCAAAGTTGTTGCCGGCAGCGCCACCCCCTCACTCGAAAGCTACTACGCCACACAAACCGGCGAATACGATATTGTGGAACTCACCAAAAGAGCCAACCATGATAGCGGCACTATGTTACCAAAAACCACTATTATCGATTTGCGCGATGAGTTAAAAAAGAAAAACTTCTCTATTTTCAGCGAACTACTGCAACAAAAAATGGCCGAAAAATTACAAAAACAAGAACAGACTATTTTATTTTTAAACCGACGCGGCGCCGCTTCTGCCGTAATCTGTCGCCTCTGTGGCTACATCGCTAAGTGCCATCAGTGTGACACCACCATGACCTATCACAAAAAAATCACTTTAGAAGGCTCCATGTGGAACGCTGAAAGACTCATCTGCCACCACTGTGGACGCATGGAAACCGTACCCCACCTTTGCCCTGTCTGCGAAAGCACCTACATCCGCTACATCGGCGTAGGCACGCAACGCGTGGAAGAGGATCTTTTAAAAATACTGCCAAAAACACGCATTCTCCGCGCCGACCGTGACACCGTAAAAAAACGTGACAGCTTTAAAGAAATTTACTATGCCTTTCAAAATCACCAAGCGGACACCCTTATCGGCACGCAGATGATCGCGCTAGGACTCCATCTACCCAAAGTAAATTTAGTCGGCATTATTTTAGCGGACTTAAGCCTCACCATCCCCAATTTCCGCAGCAGCGAAAAAACTTTTCAGCTCATCACCCAAGTAGCCGGCCGCGCCGGAAGAGCCACCGAACCTGGTGAAGTCATCATCCAAACCTATCTTCCTCAACATTACGCCATCCAGGCCGCTTCCAGGCACGACTATAAAAAATTTTACGACCAAGAAATTGTCCTCCGCAAAGAACTCAACTACCCACCATTTAGCAAACTAATCAAACTCACCATCAAACACAATAAAGAGGCCACCGCTCGCCTCCGTGCCGAAACCATTTTCAATGACCTTCAAAAACTGAACCCCAAAAAAGAGTACACCATCACCCACTACCCTGCGCTCTTCCCTAAACTCAAAAACAAGTACCGCTGGCACGT